>DASQUN010000814.1:0-3514 GCA_035641275.1 Candidatus Udaeobacter sp.
AGCTTATCGCCTTCGCCATAAAACGCCGCTTGGCCCGCAATCACAAGCCAGGTGGCATCACTACCGGCATGGGCGTGGAGATTGGTCTCGCCGCCCTCGGTAACCACTTGAACCGTTGCTCCCAGGATGTCCGTTCTAAAGAGCGACGCACCCTTCTTCCCGCGGCTCACCATCTGCGGCTGAATCTTGGCGACTTTAAACGGCGCCGGCACATCTGTCTCGGCCATAAAAAAAATCTCCCTTCAAAGTAAGTATCCGAGACTATCGCGCTGGAAAGACCCCAGTCAAGCCGCATGCAATCCGGTAGTGGTTCAGTTTGAGGTTCTTGAATCGTACCCTGGGGAAAGATTCCTCGCATCCGCTCGGAATGACATCAAAATAGGGGAGATGTCATCTCGAACGAAGTGAGAGATCCTTCCCTAAATGAACCACTACCGCAAAATCCTCCCTCGCTACCGGACCTAAGGTGACCTTTTGATTTTTCGCCCCGCCGTGGTATTGCATCACCAGCAAGACTCAATCACCGAAAAAGACACTCTGGGAGGGAGCCAATGGCAGAAACAGCTACGACAGGCGCGGAAAGAGAAATGGTCAGGCAAGCGGAATCATACAAATCCCCTTATGAGAGGTGGAAGGAAGCGGAAGGCTTGCCGACGGTGCGCGGTTATTTTGTCAAAAACTTGCTGAAGACGGAGCTTGCTCCCTGGAAGTCCAGCGGTGACGGGTTAGCCGCAATCATCAACCTCGAAGGAACGGGCGGCTTTAACGATGCTTACGTGGCCGAAATACCCAAAGGAAAGAATCTCAAGCCACACAAGCACCTGTATGAGGAAACGATCTACATTCTGAAAGGTCAGGGCGCTACGTCGGTTTGGCTTGACGAGTCCAGGAAACAGACGTTCGAGTGGCACACGGGAAGTTACTTCGCGATCCCTATGAATGCCTGGCACCAGCACTTTAACGTTTCTGGAACCGAACCGGCGCGTTATGTCGCGATGACCAGCGCGCCGCGCGTGATCGATACCTTCGACAATTACAAATTTGTTTTCGAGAACCCGTTTGTCTTTGACGACCGTTTCAACTCCGAAGAGGGGTATTTCAAAGAAACCGGACGAAAAGCTGATCAGCGCCGGTGGCAAACCAATTTCGTGGCCGACGTCATGGCTTGCCAGATGAACGAAGGCGGTAGAGGAATCGGCGTCAAGTCGCTAGGGTTCGCGCTGGTCAATGGCACGATGAAGTCTCATAGCTCCTTTTGGCCTGTCGGGACCTATAAAAAAGCTCATCGCCATGGACCCGGCATCCACGTTGTGATTTTAAAAGGTCACGGCTACTCTCTCATGTGGCAAGAAGGCAAACCGATCGAACGGATTGACTGGGAGCCCGGCAGCGTATTTGTGCCGCCGGAAATGTGGTTCCACCAGCACTTTAACACAGGAAAAGATCCGGTGCTCTTTCTTGCGATCGGCTGGGGCAGCGATAAACCGAAGAGCGGCGGCAAGCAATACGTCTATAAGAGTGTTAAAGAGGGTGGCGATCAGATTGAGTATGAAGAAGAAGATCCGGCGATTCATCGCGACTACGAGGCCGCTCTCGCATCCGAGGGCGTTACTTGCGAAATGGGCGGCAAGCATCCGTTCTGCACAGCCAAAGCATAAGCAACTCAAGGAGGATCCTCATGGCACAGCGTAAAACAAAGATTCGCGGCGTTTATCGATCCGGCAGCCATTTACCTATCTGGGAAGTGCTCGAGCATGCCGGCATCTGGGACAAAGCGGGGCTCGATCTCGTCAGCTTCGAGTACTGCGCGATGCCGCCCGACGCCGAGGCGGCGCTTTTCAAAGGCGAGATCGACTTCATCTCCGGTGACCACCTTACTCCCTACGGTCTCGTTGCCCGCGGCAAGCCGATCGTGAGCATCGCCTCGCCGGTCAACGGGCAGAATGCCAGCATCGCTTCACGGGAACCGATCAAATCACTGCACGATCTACGCGGCAAGCGCATTACAGATACGCCGATGGAAGGTCGAGATGGCGGTTTTCACCACGGCCGCGGCAATCATATGATGTATCTCATCCGCGCTGGCATCGGCATCGATGAGGTGAATTGGGTTGAATCCGAAAGCTCCGATGAGCAGTTTGAGGCGCTAAAATCGGGCCGGGCCGATGCGCGTTTTATCTCAGGCAGCGGCGAGAGATACAAAGAACTGGGATTACACGTCTTGCCGTTGGGACCCTTGCCGATGATTAACGGCCCCACATTGACCACTTCTTACACGGTGCTGCACAAGAAGAAGGGTCTCGGCGAACGCCTGGTCAAAGCCCTGGTGCTCGGCATTCACTTCGCCAAGACAAAGCGTCAGAAAACCGAAAAGATTTTAGCGGGCTTGAACAAGAGAACGGGCGAGGATTATCAATATAGCCGTCTCGAGCGTATGCCAAGAAAACCGTACCCGGATCCTCAGGGAATCATCAATGCCTACGAACTCGGCTGCATCAAGTCACCTGAAGCGAAGGAGATCAGCCCATTGGCGCTTTGGGATTTACACTATTTGCGCGAGCTCGAGCATTCAGGATTTATCGACAAATTGTATCGACGCGTACCGAAGGCTAATTAGATGTTACCCGATAAGAGTGTTCGTGCTCCTTTAGAGTTGCAAAGGAGGCTCAAATGAAAAAATTCGCCCTGACCAGTTTAGTGTTCTTCTGTCTACTTGGAGCGACATCCGTTTTGGAAGCCGCATCCGCCCAACCCAAACGTGGCGGCACCATAACGCTCGCCATCAGCAAAGAGCTCGCCCTGATGAATCCTCTGATCAACACGAGCTCCACCGAGGCGAGAATTCGCGAGCTGATGTTCGAGCCTCTGCTCGCACGGGATTCGACCGGCGCCATTCAGCCGCGGCTTGCCGAGTCGTGGGAAGTTTCGAAAGACGGCAAGCTTTACACCTTCAGACTGCGCAAGGGTGTCAAGTTCCATAACGGCAAGGAGTTGACCGCCGAAGATATCAAGTTCGCCGTCGACTATACGCTCAATCCCAAGAACGGAGCACACGGCTTCGACGATTTGAGCGCGGTCGAGCGGGCCGAAGCGGTCGACAAGTACACGCTCAGGTTCCACATGAAGCGGCACAATCCGCTGTTTCTCACCTCCCTCACAGACATTGCATCGTTCTCCGCTATTCCAAAGGAGTCTTTGCCCGAAGGGATGAGGAAACCCAACGCGTTTCCTGCGGGCACCGGTCCCTTCAAGTTTGTCGAGTGGCAGCCCGGACAGCGCATCGTGTTTGAACGATTCGATGATTATTGGGGTCAGAAAGCGAATGTCGATCGGGTCATCATGAAAGAAATCGGCGACGCTACGGTGCGTTTCACCGCCTTGCAAGCCGGCGACGTCGATATCATCGAGCGCACTCCCTATGAATGGGTGCAGCAAATCGTCGAGGGAAAAATCAAGGGGATCGGCTACGTCAAAGCTTCTCGGGCTGGGGCGCGAAATCTCGAATTCAATGTCG
>DASQUN010000815.1:0-4664 GCA_035641275.1 Candidatus Udaeobacter sp.
GGTTGCGTATTTAACGCCAAAGCAGGGTGCAGTGCTGAATGTGGCAGAAGTCAAGAATTTTGTCAGTACAAGACTGGCCGAATATATGGTACCGACGACGATTATCGTGATGGATTCCATGCCGGTAAGCCACAGCGGTAAGGTAAACCGTCGCGCGTTACCAAATCCCGACGACTGGTCGGCTCCGTCATGCCGAAGCATCGAGCCTCCGCAAACGCCCACGGAAGCGCGGATTGCAGATCTATGGCGTGAACTGTTGGGTATGAAGATCGTAGGCCGGAGCGACCATTTTTTCGAGCTTGGCGGACAGTCTCTGCTCGCGGCTCAACTCGTCTCCCGCATACGTAAGGAGTTGACCGTTGAAATTCCCCTACGGTTGATTTTTGAAGTACCGGTATTGGCTCGCTTCGCCGAGCGTGTCGACGAAGCGTTGCGCAGTGAGGAACGGGTCACCAACGTGGTCCCCGTTTTACTTTCTCCCCACGGCCACGAGGCGCCGGTCTCGCAATCGCAGGCGCGCATTTGGTACATGCATCAGCTTGCGCCGCAGAGTGCGGCGTACAATATCGCAGCGCCAATTCGTTTTACCGGCGTGCTCCAAAAGGAAGCATTAACCCGCAGCTTGGAAGAAATGGTCCGGCGGCACGACTCTCTCCGCACGACTTTAAGAAGTACCGGCGGGGAGCCTGTTCAGATTATCTCCCCGGCTTTGACGCTTGCCATTCCCGAAGTCGATCTTGCGAACGTTCCCGAAAACGGTCGTCTAAACGAAGCGAAACGAATCCTGAGCGAGGAGGCGCGACGTCCGTTTGATCTTGAAAATGGACCTTTAATTCGCGTGCTGTTGCTTCGGCTAGCAGACGAAGATCACGTGTTGCTCATCAACATGCACCACGTGATTTCCGACCAATGGTCTCTAGGCGTTCTGGCACGCGAGGTGACGGCCCTCTATAACGGCTTTTCTAAATCCTTGTCGCCGTCAATTGATGGGTTGCGGCCGCAGTATGCAGATTTCGCGATATGGCAGGATCAGTGGCTTAGTCCCGAGCGTTTGGACGCTCAGCTGATGTACTGGAAGACGCAGCTTGCCGACATGGAACCGTTGGTCCTTCCAACGGATGACCCGCGACCTTCCGTTCAGACATTCCGTGGATCCTACCAGTCCCTCAATCTCTCGCCCGGCCTAGTCGAACGGCTAAATAGGCATGCTGCGCACGAGAATGCGACTTTATACATGATCTTTTTAGCCGCCTTTAAGGCCCTTTTGTGCCGATACTCGGGTCAGCAAGACATTGCAATCGGTTCTCCCGTCGCCAATCGGAGCCGACTTGAATGGGAAGAGGTCGTCGGGACCTTTATTAACATTCTAGTGCTCCGCACTGATTTATCGGGGAATCCCTCTTTCCGCCAAGTTCTTCAACGAGTGCGACAGGTTGTCCTCGACGCCTTTACGAACGGAGACGTACCTTTTGAGATGCTTGTCAAGGAAGTGCAGTCTGGGCGCGATCCGAGCCGTTCGCCATTGATTCAGGTGCTTTTCAATTTCCAGAGCACGCCGGCGGCAAAGATTGATTTGCTTGGTTTATCCTGGATGCCTTTTGAGATCGATCAATCGTCATCACAATTCGACCTCAGCGTTACGGTGGACCCGGAAATAACACGAAAAATCTTGATCGCATACAATACGGACCTCTACAAGGCGGACACCATAACCCGTATGCTGCGGCACTATCAGAGGCTGCTCGAGGCCGTGGCTGCGAATCCAGACCATGCTATTGGGACGGTCTCGATATTGACGGATGAGGAACGGCGTCAGCTATTGCAAGAACGGAACGATAACGATGTCGTTTTCCCTCAGAGTTGTATCCACGAGCTGTTCGAGGCGCAGGCTCAGAAAATCCCGAATGCCGTGGCTATCGAGTTTGAAGATCAGCAGATCACTTACAAAGAATTGGACCGGCGCGCCAATGAGGTTGCCCACCGGTTGCGACCGATGGGAGTCGAACCGGAGGCTTTGGTCGGTATATGTGTAGAGCGTTCAATAGAGCTTCTCGTCGGACTCTTGGGGATTCTTAAAGCCGGTGGAGCGTACGTGCCAATCGACCCGGCATATCCGCCGGAGCGGATCGCTTTCATGATCCAAGACAGCGGGATGGCGGTCTTGCTCACGCAGCAAAAACTCTTGGAGCATTTGCCGCAAAACGGTTATTTGACCGTGTGCTTGGACACAATGACAGAAGTCGCGACTTCGGAATCGACACCCAGTCTCTCGACGGCTCAGCCCGGTAATTTGGCTTATGTCATCTACACGTCAGGCTCGACCGGCAGACCCAAGGGAGTCGAGGTCGAACATCGATCTCTGGTCAATTTCCTTCATTCAATGAAGAAAAAGCCGGGAATGATTGACCGGGACGTTTTGCTGTCAGTGACCACGGTTTCTTTCGACATCGCCACTCTGGAGTTTTTTCTGCCTCTTACTGTCGGCGCGCGCGTGGTGCTTACGAGTCGAGAGACGGCGGCTGATGGCAGGCGGCTCATGCAGCAGATTGAAACTTCCGGCGCGACGATGATGCAAGCGACCCCAACAACATGGCGGATGCTGACGGAAGCGGGTTGGAAAGGATCTGAAGGATTCAAGGTTCTATGTGGCGGCGAATCTTTGCCTGTCGATCTCGCGAAGAATTTGCTTAACGCGGGAAATGCTGTTTGGAATCTCTACGGTCCCACTGAGACTACCGTCTGGTCTACAGCGTGCCAGCTCGAGCCGAATTGCAACTCTGTATCCATCGGAAGGCCCATCGACAACACGCGGGTCTATATTCTCGACAGCAACATGGAACCTGTTCCGATGGGGGTTCCCGGCGAGCTCTTTGTAGGAGGCCAGGGTGTTGCTCGGGGCTACCTGAATCGCCCGGGTCTCACCGGGGAGAAATTTGTTCGTGATCGGTACCGTCGTCATTCAGACGAACGGTTGTTCAAGACCGGAGATCTGGCCCGTTATCTCTCCGATGGGAACATAGAATACCTCGGGCGAATGGACGAGCAGCTGAAGATTCGTGGGCATCGAGTCGAGCCGGGAGAAATCGAAGCAGCTCTAAGGGATCATCCCGAGGTGAGTCAGGCTGTCGTTGTGGGAAGGGAGTTTGTGCCCGGCGAGATGCGGCTTGTGGCCTACGTGGTTACCCGCCACAATCGCGCTTGGGAGCAGGATCAGCTGCGAAGCTTCCTCATGCGAAAGCTGCCCGATTACATGGTGCCTTCGGCATTCATTCCCCTTGAAGCCTTGCCCGTCGCTCCCGGTGGCAAAGTGAACCGCCAGGCCCTTCCGTCACCGGATTCGACGGCGTGCTATCCCGTAAAAACTTTCCTCGCGCCCCGTGATCGACTCGAGCTTCAACTCGCACAGATTTGGCAGTCAGTTATCAATGTTAAGCCGGTGGGCGTACAGGACAATTTTTTTGGCCTCGGGGGCCATTCGCTTACGCTCGTTAAATTGCTGGCGTTAATCAAAACACATCTAGGAGTGGATCTTCCTGTTGCGGCGGCATTTGCCGCGCCCACCATCGAACAGTTAGCGAAAGTTATTCGTGAAAGAGGTTGGGCTTCGCCAAAGAATTGCCTTCTCGAAATTAGACCTGGGGGGTCGAAGCCCCCTCTATTTCTGATCGGCGGCGGACATGCCTTGCCGAGTTATCTTGGCCCAGATCAGCCGGTCTACGGGCTGTCTTTTTTGGGAATGTTTGAAACAGAGATCTATCCAACCAGCGTCAAAGAAATTGCGGCTAGTTATGTCCACTCCATCCGTAGCGTTCAGCCTAACGGGCCTTACTATCTTGCAGGACACTCCTCGGGAGGAAATATCGCCTTCGAGATGGCCCAATTGCTCGATTCTCAAGGTGAGAAGGTAGGCTTACTGGCTCTGCTTGACACCTATGGTCCGCGGTCGAGAAGTGTGTCGATTCGGCAAATTTTGCGAGCTCATTGGAGGGCATTTACACGACGCCGGCCGCAGGAACGGCTGGCCTATGTACATTTTATGGTCAGCAGAGCGATAAGCTTCGTCACCATACCGATTGAACGAATGGTTTGGCGAATTCTTAATCGTGCCTTCAAATCAGGTAAGCCCGTCGCGCTAACGCCCAAGAATCTTTCCATGGTCTATGATGCTGCTTTTGGAAATTATGTGGCTCAGACGTATCGTGGCCGAGGGGTCTTATTGCGTTCAAAAGAAGCTAAGGCCGGCGTTTATGACTCTGCTGACCGTGGATGGACTGGGATGTTTGCCGGGGGTTTAGAGATTCACGAAGTTCCCGGCGATCACCTCAGTATGCTCCACGAACCGCATGTCCGGACGCTCGCCGAATGCCTAAATGAATGTTTGCGCGAGCCGCAATTGAACAAAATCACAGACCCGGACTAATACTCTGGAAGCCAAATAGTTCTCACTGAAAAAGTACGCTTCAGAACATCTAAGTCATTAAATTTTTTGGCGCGCCTGGAGGGATTCGAACCCCCAACCCTCAGATCCGAAGTTCGCTCTAATCCACAATTAGATAAACTGCCAAAGGGGAAAAGTCTGTTTTTACAGGCTTCTCCCCTTTTCTCTTTCAGCTCAATATCTGCCGTTTCATATCAGTGTGGAAACAAAGTTGGAAACAAGAATC
>DASQUN010000816.1:0-5066 GCA_035641275.1 Candidatus Udaeobacter sp.
AAGGCTGAGGCCGTTGGCAGCAAAGGCGTGGCTTGACCGACTAGCGCAAATCTCAGAGAATACGATTAGTGCTGTATTTGACCAGATTCCAGCGGGTCGAATTTCGCATGCTGGCAGGCGGTTTGCCATGAAGATGCTCGAATTAAACCAAAAACGCCTTCTTGAGCTGGAGGTGTGAGGTGAAGGTTCTGTATTTAGCATGGCAGGATCCGGAGTCTAGGCAATGGTACCCAGTCGGAAAATTGACTTCCGACAAGGGTATTTATCGATTTGTCTACACGAAGGGTGCAACGCATTCCAAGAATTTTATTCCGTTTGGTTCGATGCGGGACCTACATGAAGTCTACAGATCTCCGGACCTGTTTCCGTTATTTGCCAATCGGCTGATCTCTAAGAAACGCCCCGAATATAGGGATTTCTTGCGTTGGCTCGATTTGCGCGAAGATGAGGCGGACCCACTTGTGCTCCTCGCCCGTACAGAAGGGGTTAGAGCGACAGACTCATTAACGGTCTTTCCTTGCCCTGAACCAGATCTGGAAGGAAAATACGTAGTGCACTTCTTTAGTCATGGACTGCGTCATCTCCCGGAAGAAGCGCGAGTTCGCATCAACACCCTTCGTGGCGGGGAAAGATTGTATCTCTTGCCGGATCCTCAAAATCCCCACGATGGCTATGCGATTGCGCTACGGACGGGCGATCCTGCGACTATTGTAGGCTATTGTCCAAGGTATATTTCGCGAGATTTTCTCGAAATTCTGGAAGATGTTCGCGATTCAGTTCAAGTGCGTGTGAAACGAGTGAATACGGACGCACCGATTCAGTTGCGATTGTTGTGTACGTTAACGGCCGACTGGCCAGAGAACTTTAAACCTTGTTCAAGCGAATACTATACCGAACTCGAACATGAAGTAGAGTCGTATCGGCCTATTAACAGCCACCTTGTCTAGCCATCGCGTATTTTCTTTTTTCTGATTGTCGTTTTGCAGCGCGTCTGATAGTCATTTTTCACCTCAAGATTCTCCTCGCTTTGACTTCCCGCCCCACGTAATCCCCTAGCTGCTAATCGGCGTAGGTAGCGTCCGCAGTAGATGCCGGCACGCTCTACAGACAGAGTTTGACAGCGAAGCGTGCTGCTCGCTACATTCTGCGGAATTCCAAGCTGGTGGAAGAGGAAAGGGGACGGGAACCTTTTCTGCGGCTCGCGTTGAATAAGGATCTTTCTGATGTTTGTTTACCTATACGAAAGCTAGCACGGCCATGCTCAACGAAGTCGACCGGATGCTGGTCGCGTGCTACGGGTTTACAAATGAGGATGTGGACTCATCATCCACCAACGACATCAAGTATCGCATGAGGCGGGAAGTGAAACGTGACAACGAATGAATCGCACGGACGTGATGGAGCTGCACTACATCACCGCGATTGCCAATCTGACTTCGATACTGCGGCATGGCATTCTGTCGCAGAAGGGAATTGGAATTCCGTTCGATCCACATGAGCAACAACCGTGAGTATGTCAACGATCCGAGTTTGGTTTGTTTCGTAAGCCGATGAAAACATTTCCGTGTCCCTATCTTGGCGGTGAGGTCGAGCTCTCAGATGAGCGGGAGAGCCACATCGCTGAAACCCACCCGGAGCTGCTCCCGGAGCACGATGATCAGATCGGCGACACTTTACGTGACCCAGATCAGGTCCGGCGAAGCCGGCGTTTTGCGAATGCGCGTCTGTTTTCAAAATGGTATGATGACTTATTGAAAGGGAAACACCTGGTTGTTGTCGTCGTCAGCGAGGCTCTCCCCAAGAGCCGAGCTTGGGTCGTCACGGCCTATGTTACCAGGCGAATTCCGGAAGGAGACGTGGAATGGAAGCGAAGCTAACATTTAAATACGATCGTCAAGGAGACATTCTCTACATCAACAAGACCCCGCCCTATCCCGAACAGGAATCTGAGGAATTGGGGGACGAGGTCATCGCTAGGCTCAACCCAAAAACCGGGGAGATCGAAAATCTCGAAGTATTGTTTTTCTCAACTCGGCTCCTTCGTAGCGATTTGTTTGAACTGCCCGTCACGGCGGACCTGCGTTTAGCGCGAAAGGACTAGCTAGTTAAGAAATAAAGGAAACGCGCTCAAGCAAGCAGCCACACCCATGGCTCGACTAAAAATGATTTTACCGTCTTGGGTAGCGCTGGTGGAGATAATCCGTCAGTTAGAGGAACAGCGAAGACTTGATCCAGGATGCGGTAGTGCAATTGTTCAAAGATGCCAAGGTGCGGTTTGAGCGCACGAGTGCCCGCGGCACAAAGTATAGCCTGGCCGAGGACAGCTACGAAGAGTTCATCCACTGGTTCGACATGCCTTGGGAATGAACCCAAGGGTAAGCGCATCCAAAGCCCGTATTTCAACCAGACCGAGAGGATTAGAACAATGGCGACGATTAATATCGACGAACTCAGCGAAGCGGAACTCATCGATCTGAACCACAGAGTGGTGGACCGTCTGCGCTTTTTGAGCCAGATGCGCGCGCACTCGCAGATGCTGGATTACAAGATCGGTGAACGGGTTACTTTTCATCCTGACGGGCATCCGCCTCTGTTCGGGATAGTGACCAGATACAACCGAAAAACAGTTACCGTGATCACCGATACAGGGCAGCATTGGAACGTGGCGCCAAGACTGCTGCGCCGAGCCGATTCGCGCGCGCGGGCGGACGCCGACAACCCAAAGGTCGTTCGGCTGAAAAGAGAGTAAATCCCCTCTCTCTTCCGCCTCCGCCAATCGCACAACTCCCAAAATTCCTTCCTATCGCTGGTGACAGCCCAACATTAATCTGCTGCCTCGCACAACCCCGACGCCCAGGCCATTTGACTTAAAAGAGCTGCGACGGCTAGATTCGGCGACAATTTAGCGGGAGAACTCGAATCTCATGCCCCAAGCTTCTTTCCATCCACCCTGGTTTGTGCGCAAGGACCTGGACGGCTTTTTCGGGCTGATGATCGATAATCTGATCCAGCTCATTCTTATCGTCAGTTTGTGCCGCGAATTGATCCACCTCCCAGACAGCTTCATTTTCGGGCGCATCCTGCCGGGCGCGGCGATTTCAATTCTCGTGGGAAATTTCTTCTACGCGTGGCAAGCGCGTCGGCTGGCGCGCGAAAGCGGCCGCGAAGATGTTACGGCTCTGCCCTACGGCATTAACACGGTAAGCCTTTTTGCCTTTGTATTTTTCATCATGCTGCCGATTTATCAGGAGACCAAGGATCCGGTTTGGGCGTGGAAAGTCGGCCTAGTGGCGTGCTTTCTCAACGGCGTCATCGAGATTCTCGGTGCATTTATCGCCGAAAGCGTGCGCCGCGTCACGCCGCGAGCGGCGCTGCTTTCCGCGTTGGCGGGCATCGCCATTACCTTTATCTCCATGGATTTCACTTTTAAAATTTTCGCCCAGCCTTTAGTTGCTCTGGTGCCGATGGCAATCATCTTTGTGGCTTATTTTTCGCACCAAAAACTTCCGCTCGGCCTGCCGGGAGGGATGGTTGCGATCAGCGTCGGCACTGTCTTGGGCTGGCTGTTGGGACGCATGACCGGAACGACCGCATCGTACCATTTCGGTTTCGCGCTGCCGACGTTTACGGGCGGTTCGCTGTGGGAAGCGCTTTCGCACCCGGCGTTTTTGAGCTACTTCTCGGTAATTTTTCCCATGGGCATTTTCAATGTCGTTGGTTCGCTGCAAAACATCGAGAGCGCGGAAGCTGCCGGCGACCGATATCGGACTTTTCCATCGCTGATGGCCAACGGGATCGGCTCGGTGGTGGCGGCTTGCTTCGGCAGCGTTTTTCCCACGACCATCTACATCGGCCATCCCGGCTGGAAAAGGTTGGGCGCGCGGTCCGGTTATTCCGCGCTGAATGGGATTTTCATTGGTTTTCTTTGTCTCACCGGCACCATCCAAGCTGTTCTCGGCCTAATTCCGTTGGAAGCGGGAATCGGCATTCTTCTCTACATCGGTCTCATCATCGTCGCTCAATCCTTTCAGGAGACGCCGAAGGAACACGCTCCCGCCGTTGCGTTGGGTATCGTCCCGGCGCTGGCGGCGTGGGGTCTCATGATGGCAGAGGCAGGACTCAGAGCCGCGGGTCAATCGCTTCATACAGTGGGATTGGACTCCTTTGGCCAGAGTCCCGCCATGCACGGCATGATTTCATTGCAGCAAGGCTTTATCTTTAGTTCGATGATTCTCGCAGCCATCGGAGTTGCGTTGATTGAGAGGCAATTCAAGAAAGCCGGTGGGTGGTCATTGACTGCAGCCATCTTCTCGGCCTTGGGAATCATTCACGCTTACGACCTTACCGCGGCTGGAGTTGCCAGTCGCTTCGGCTTATTCGCTGCACCAGAGTTCGTCATCGGCTATCTTTTGCTGGCTGTGCTTTTTTGGGCGGTCTCGCTGAGCGGCGGAAAGGGAATGATGGAATGATCGAGTGTTGGAGTATTGGCGGAAAGCCATCACTCCAATACTCCAGTTCGAAATCCCCTCATGACCCGATCTTCGCGCAGGTCAGATGCCGTCTTGCAGCGGCGACCCCTGCACGATGTCTTCGGAAAGATAGTCCTTGTTGTTGATTTGCGTGACCAGCCAGCGGCCATTTCCAGAATGGCCCAGACGGGTAACGCCGCAGGGATCGAGATGAAAAGTGCGGTACCGATTTAGTTGGGTGCCGGTGATGCGGCAGACGATCCCGAGGATCGGAAAGTTGTGACTCACCACGACGACGGTTTCGCCGGGCTGATGGCGTTGGGCAATGCGATTCAACCCTGCCCAAGCGCGCTCCGCGACTTCGATGAGTTTTTCTCCGCCGGGAACTTGAATCTCCGCCGGTTCGGTTCGCCACCGGTCGATAAAGCCGGGATAATTTTCTTTAATTTCGGTGAAGGTCAATCCCTCGAGCTCGCCGTGATCGAGTTCGCGGATGTCCTCCTCGGTCATCACCTGAAGACGATGCGGTTGGCTAATGAGCTCTGCCGTGTGTCGCGCTCTTGTTAAGTTGCTCGAGTAAACGGCACGCACGGATTC
>DASQUN010000817.1:0-2612 GCA_035641275.1 Candidatus Udaeobacter sp.
AAATTTTATAAACACTCTTTTGAAGGGAGGAGTCAATATGAAATCAGTAGAGACAGAGTTCGAAAAACCCAGCTTCTGGCAGCTTGTCTTTGCGCAAAGCAAAGTTAACGGAGCGCCCTATAATGGTGAGGAGTTGCCCGGCCGAAATTGGAGTTGGCCGAAGGACACTTACCTGCAGCGGCGCCTCCGCCAGACCCGATGGTACCAAGCGCCAGGTCAAGCTGCCCTAACCTAGCTTGCCGCTTCCCGCGCTGCCTCCTTCAGCAACGCTCCCACGGAAGAAGCGGCGGCCACTGGAGGCTGCCCAACGCATCCAGCGGCAAGAGGCCGGGCTCGAAAGAGCCCGGCCTTCTTTATTTAGAGCCTATGAGGGGGCATGCCGCGGGCTGATCGCAGAGGAAACCGGGACGAAGTGATCTTCTGGCCGGCTCTAAAAAAATAACCGGAGCCGGTAGTCACGGACGTTGGAGCCGAGCGAATGGACCGGCAGCGTAAACCACCCGGCCGCCCACCACGGTCAGCAGGGACTCGATTTTGGGTATCGCATCCTCAGGTACCGTCAAATAATCGGCATTCAGTACGGCGAGATCGGCAAACTTGCCGACTTCAATCGATCCCTTGCGAGCTTCGTCAAACGTGAACCACGCGCTGCCGATGGTATACAGACGCAGCGCTTCTTCCCGGCTGACATTCTGGCTTTGGTCTCTGATCGACGTCCCGGCGATCGTCTTTCCGGTAATTAGCCACCACAACGAAAGCATCGGCGAGTAGTTGGCGGAGCGGAACGCATCGGTGCCGGCGCCGAGAGGGACGCCCGAACCGATCATGGTCCGGAGCGGCGGCGCGTTGCGCGCTTTTTGTTCGCCCCAGAGCTCAACGTTAAGCTCGCCTGTCAGAGCCATACGGTCCTGAACCGAAATTCCCCCGCCGAGCTTCTTTATGCGCGCGATGGTTTCAGGCGTGGCATCTTCGAGATGCGCGAAGGCGATGCGCTGGCGCGAAAACGGGACTTCCCGATTAACTTCCTCGAGGACGTCGAGCAACTGCCTTGCGGTATGGTCCTGCGTGGCGTGCAGATGAAAGTTGTGACCGGCCTCGGCCAAATAGCGCACGAGCTTGCGGAACTTCTCCTTGGAGCCTGGTTGGATAGTGATGCCCTGCGGATTTGACAGGACATCACCGTCGCCGGTACCACGGACCAGCGTCTCGGCGAAACCGGCAAAGCGAAACAGGTCGTTGTTCGTAAGCTGCCTCACTTCCTCGGCCGCAGTTCGCAATTGCTCCAACTCATCTTCCGGATCATTGGGCGCGACGTAGTAGTTGAGGCGCAGCGTGAGTTCGCGCCTGCGTGCCATATCAGCCAGCAATCGTCGATGGGCAAAATTCACCCCGCCGGTATGCATGTCTCCGACAGAGGTAAGACCCAACCGATTCAATTCGCGAAAGCATTGGCGAAAGCTCTGCCGTATCCGGTCGAACGGGAGACGGGGTATTTTATTGTACGCATATTCCCATGCCGGCACTCCTTCCAGAACCCCGGTCGGTTCACCCGTCGTTGGGTTACGGCCAATCTTACCTCCCGGTGGATCCGGCGTCTGGCGGTTGATTCCCACGGCGGCCAGCGCGGCACTATTCAGTACGGCCGCCTGTCGCAGATACTGCACGTAAACCGGATGCCGCGGCGCGACCGCATCCAAGTCCGCACGGGCAGGCGGACGTCGCTCCGCAAACTGCGATGGCACCCACCCGCCGCCGACCACGATCCAACTGCCGGCCGGCTGTGACTTAGCCGCCGCGGCGATCTGCTCGAGGCCATCAGCCAACGAGCGAGTAAACTCCCAGTGTAGCTCGGCATCCCAGCTTATGCCGGCTGCGGTCGCGTGGATGTGCGAATCGATGAGTCCCGGGATCACGGTCCGGCCGCCCAGGTTCACGACCCGTGTCGCCTTGCCCGTCCAAAGACGAATCTCTCGTTCGCTTCCGACCGCCACAAAGTGACGATCTTTGATCGCGAGCGCTTGTTGTATGGCGAAGTTCTTATCGACCGTAACGATTTTCCCGTTGATGAGAACCAAATCCGCCGGACTCCGTACTGCAAGAGACCGTGCAAAATCCGCTTCGTGACCAACGCACGACGCTAAGGCCACGGCTAATAACAATAGAAAGAGATGCTTTTGCATGGTTTGCCTTCTAACGTATCGCCACTTGAATTTGAAGTTCCACGCCAGCTGTAAATTTGCTCGGACTTACGTCCGGTACTTTTTCTAAAAGCTGCGCTCGTCCGAAGGTCCTCTTCACTCGTTCCCCAAAAGTGAGCCCTCGGGGCAAGGCTTCCGGCCGCAGCCGATGGGTCCTTGTCTCAATGGCCACCCTGCCAACCCGTTCGCTGCTTATTCCAACGGTCCGGGCCTGACAGAACTTCTACGGCTCTACGCCTGCGGCCTGCAGCCTCGCCCTTCGGTCCACCTTTCATCGTTAACGGTGATCGCAAATGATAATGAATACTCCCGCGAAAGCATGTCCTGAGGAGCTCAGCCGAAGGGCGGGAATCCAGTCTCATCAGTTTCTGAATTCAACGTGAGCCACACTTGCACCATGCTCTCGAGCGAGTC
>DASQUN010000818.1:0-8531 GCA_035641275.1 Candidatus Udaeobacter sp.
TCTGGTTCTTCGTCGAGGCCCAAGGCTATCGCTGCAAGAAGGGAGACTTCCATCGCATCCCAGCGAACAAAGTCCATTGGGCGTGGAATCGTTCCGAGGCCGATGCGGTGGTGGTCGAATCCCACTCGCCGCCCTTGGTCGGTGGCGAGATTATAAAGGGCGCCGCTGGGCTCTTCGATGAGGGAGAGACACCGAACCTGCGAGGCCCGGGCGAAAATCAGTTCGTCGTTTACGATCAACAAGCAGTGGAGCGCAAGGTCTTCTCCGGTGAGCGGAAGTAAGTGAACTCTATTTTCTCTACAAGCCGAGCAGCTCCGAAATCCGCTGTTGATCGAAGCCGACCACAGGTTCGCCATCAATGATCGTCACCGGCGTGCTTTGATAACCCAATTCGATCAGCTCTTTCAAGGCCGCCTGATCGGCGCGCACATCCTTATCCACGAAATCAATACCTTTTTGAGAAAGGAACTCTTTCTCTCGATGACAAGGGCCTCAGCCGGGCTGACTATAAACAATAACCGTTTTGGCCATGATTGACACCTCCATTTAATCTCGTCAATTTATAGCATGTTCGAATTTGGACCAAAATCGCTTTCCTTTCGTTGGAGCGTGGAAAACGGCAGAATTGGAGTCTCGGACTGCTGCGTGTTCGCCAATACTTAATGCCCAATACCCCGGTATTCTCGCATCCCATTTTCCATTACCCGGAACTCGAAAGGCCCGAAATTGCGGCACGTAATCGACTTCAAAAGCAGAAAACGATTTGCTAGCCTGGAACGCAGCCCATGAACGCTGAACATCATCGGACCCACCGTCATCACGGAAAGCCTTTCTTACTTTCCAAGCGCTCGAAGATCGCAACGCTCACGGTCAGCGTGATCTTACTTTTCGCCTTTGCCGGCCTGTCGCTGGAAATTCCTTCGCTGCCAGCTTCTCCCACCGATGCGCTCAAAAGCCATATCCGCTACTTGGCCTCTGAAGAACTTTCCGGCCGGGGGGTCGATACGCCCGGCATCAAATTAGCTCGCGACTATATTGCCAGCGGCTTTGCCAAATATGGTCTTCTTCCGGGCGGCGATAACGGAACTTATTTTCAGAGTTTCGATGTTGCGACTGGGGTTGCCATCAAATCGCCCACAGCGCTCGCACTTGATAACGCTCCTCCGCTAGCTTTGCACGATGACTGGACGCCGCTCGGACTCTCTACTTCTGGAACAATCGGAGGGGAAGTGATTTTCGCCGGCTACGGCATTACCGCCACGGATTACGGATACGACGACTACTCCGGCGTGGATGTCAAAGGGAAGATCGTTTTGGTTCTTCGCTACGAACCACCACCCAATGATGGCAAAAGTCCGTTCCAAAAGCCGCCACGCTACTCAACGCACGCGGCATTGCGCACAAAAGCGAACAACGCCCGTGATCATGGCGCGGCAGGGATGATCCTCGTGGATCTCAATCGGACGGCAGAAAGCGGTAACGAATTAATTTCCACGAGAAGCAGCTTTTCTCGGACTACCCAAGGCATCATCGTTGCCCAGGTGAAGCGTCAAGTGCTCGATAAATGGCTTCAAGCGCGAGGCGTATCGCTTTCCGAGCTCAAGGAAAAAATCGACCGGGACGGGAAGCCGGCATCGAT
Source organism: Candidatus Udaeobacter sp. (assembly GCA_035641275.1). Classification (GTDB taxonomy): domain Bacteria; phylum Desulfobacterota; class Binatia; order UBA9968; family UBA9968; genus DASQUN01. Next base: position 1,640 of record DASQUN010000818.1, read on the forward strand.
GCCGGTATCGAGTCTGAAGCTGTCGCTAAGCGTAACCTTGGAGCCGATTCATCAACGGACCGAAAACGTTGTCGGCATCCTACGTGGCTCTGATTCGCGTCTAAGAGACGAAGCTGTCGTAGTCGGCGCCCACTACGATCATTTGGGCCTGGGTTATTTCGGCACTCGCGACTCCAGCACCGCGGGACAGGTCCACCCCGGGGCGGACGATAATGCGTCGGGAACTGCGATCGTGTTGCAGGTGGCCGAACGAATGGCACGATTAAGCGCCAAACCGGCGAGAACCATAGTATTCGCGGCCTTTTCGGGAGAGGAGCTCGGGCTCTTTGGCTCAAGACATTACGTCAATCACCCCGCCGTTCCGCTTACAGTCACCAAAGCGATGCTCAATCTCGATATGGTTGGGCGGCTCAAAGATAATCGCGTGACGGTTTTCGGAATCCGTTCCGCCAAGGAACTGAGCGTCGTCGTCGGTGCAGAGGCGCGCCGCCTCGGGCTCGAAATCCGCGAATCGGAGGGCATCGGCCGCAGCGATCACGTGGCTTTCTACAACCGGAAAATTCCTTCGCTACATTTCTTCACCGGCTCGCATTCGGATTATCACCGGCCCAGCGACACATGGGAGAAAATCAATGTTGAGGGCATGCTCAAAGTGAGCGAACTTGTGTTGGCCACGGCACAAAGAATCGGAAACATGAAAGAGCCGCTGGAGTTCGTCGGCCTGCCGTCGCCACCTCCATCAACGCCGTCCGGAGAAATACGAGCCTACGGCGCTTACCTCGGCAGCATTCCCGACATGGATGATAACCAACAGGGCGTTCGGCTCGCCGGAGTTTCAGACGGCAGCCCGGCTGCGCTTGCCGGCCTTCGCGAGGGCGATGTCATTGTCGCGTTCGGCGGAAAAAAAGTTCGAAACCTGGAAGACCTGGCAAGCCTTTTGGGCAATAAAAAACCGGGCGACGAAGTTGAGATCATCGTGCTGCGCGCGGGCATGCCGATTGTCCTGAAAGCAACCCTCCGCGCTCGCAGTTAACCCCCCGCTTATCACGAAAAAGCTCGCAGGGGCTCAGTCATTGTGTTAAGATAAGCTGCCCAAGGAGGGGAGCTTCTGATGATGAAGTTGTACACATTTCCCGCTTCAAGCAACTCGCGAAAGGTTAGAATGGCCCTAATTGAAAAGGGACTTGAATTTGAACGGGTCAACGTCGATCTCAGCAAAAGAGAGCAGAAGAATCCTGAATATTTGAAAATCCATCCTTTCGGTCAGGTTCCGGCGCTCGATGATGAAGGGTTCATTCTTTACGACTCAACGATCATCAATGAATATCTCGAAGACGAGTATCCGTACCCGCCGCTCATGCCCAAAGACTCCGAAGGTCGCGCCCGCGCCAGAATGATGGAGGACCTGCGTGACAGTCACTTTAATCCTGCATGTGTGCAGATCTTTCGCGAACTTCGGAAACCGGAAGGGGAAAGAGATCAAAGCGTCATTGAGCAGTTTAAGGCGAAGATTACCGAATGCTTTGACCGAATCGAGAATGAGCTAGAGGGCCGCGAATATCTCGCTGGCTCTTTCAGTCTCGCCGATATAGCGTTCGTTCCGAATATCGACACACTTGATCGACTACAGATCCAAGTCGATCCGAAGTACCGGAACATTCTCGCTTGGATCGCCCGCTTGAAAGCCCGGCCGAGCTTCGTCGCCTCGGCAACCTAGCACGATTGGATGCCCGCCGGCCTTGTCCTTGCTTGGCTAGTCCACCTTTACACGGCTCTCGGCGCCGTCGTCGCTTTCTTTACCGTCATATGCATTGAACAAGATCTCTTTCAGGAGGCGTTTTGGCTTATGTCGCTTGCGGTGGCGATCGATGCCAGCGACGGTACTCTTGCCCGCGCGGTCCGGATCAAAGAAGTTATTCCATGGTTTGACGGCGACCGGCTGGAAGACGTGATTGATTATGCCAATTACGTGATGGTTCCTTGCTTGTTCCTGCTTCACGCCAAGCTGTTACCGTCCCAAGACGCCCTGTGGCTCGCTGGCTTGCCGCTTGTGGCCAGTGCCTACGGCTTTTGCCAGAAAGAGGCCAAGACCACCGACCATTTTTTTCTCGGGTTTCCGTCCTATTGGAATATCGTTGCGTTTTACCTTTACGTCTTGCGGACTCCTCTCTGGGTCAACGCCTTTTCGATTATCATTTTTTCCATATTGGTTTTTGTTCCCATCCGCTACGTCTATCCGAGCCGGAGCCCCATCTATCGTAGTTTCACCAACGGCCTGGGAGTCGTCTGGGCGGCTGAAGTTATCGCCATCATCTATTTGCTACCGGAACCACCGCGCGAACTGCTCTGGCTTTCCCTCCTGTTTCCGGTCTATTATGTGGCACTCTCCCTTTGGCTCGAGGTTCAAAGGCTGTGGAGCAAATCGCTTAATCGAGGTTTTAGATGACGAGACATCGTAGGTTCTACATCGCGGCGCTGGCAATCGTTCTCCTTGTTGTTACGGTCTCATGGCTCAGCACCTTTCCGGCAGCAGGCCAGTCCCCCGCTTCGACATCTGCGGTACCGAAATACATCTTCATCTTTCTTGCCGACGGCGCGGGAATTCCGCACATGGAAATCACGCGGCAATATAACCGGCTGATTCACAATGAAGGGCTTGTGATCACGGACAAGGTTATCAAGGAAGGTATCTTGGGATTGATCACGACTCATGCCGCCGATTCACTCTCCACCGACTCCGCGGCCGCCGCAACCGCCTTGGCCAGAGGCTGCAAAGCCAAAATCGGCGGCATCGGCATGTGCGCGGACGGCACGGTTCCAAAAACCGCTCTGGAAATCGCCAAGGAGAAAGGCATGCGCGTCGGCCTCCTGACCAATTCGACTATTTACGACGCGAGCCCGGCTGCCTTCCTCTGCCATGTACGCAGCCGGCGTGATCATGGTGCCATTGTGGATCGCTATGTGGAATTCGAGCCTGATCTCATTCTGGGCGGGGGCAGAGACCAATTCTTACCTAAGAGCCAAGTAGGCAGCCGCAGGAGCGACGAGACTGATATCATCGCGTCTTTGACGAAGAAAGGTTATCTCTACGTTTCGAACAAACAGGAGCTCGAGCAAGCGCAGCGGGGCAAGGTTTTGGGTCTCTTCAGCCTCGCCGAAATGAGCTTGGAGATCGATCGCGATAGCAAGAGCGAACCCTCAATTTACGACATGACCCGTACGGCTATCCGGCTACTCCACGAGAAAAGCCCGCGGGGCTTCGTCGCCTTTATCGAAAACGAAAATATCGACACGGCCGGCCACCTTACGGATATTGCTGCATTGATTCATGACTTTAGGGAGTTTGATCGTGCCGTGGGACTGGCATACGAGTTTTACAAGAAATATCCGCAGGAGACGCTCATCCTGGTGACGTCAGACCACGAGACTGGCGGCTTGAGCTTTACCATGGCTTTAAGGGACCTAGACTCTTCAAAGGACGGCAACCAAATCGCGGGGCGGCTAGATGACCTAAAGAAGATTCAATCGATCTCTATCTCCTTAAAGAAAGCAACGGAGATTCTAGGTCCTCAGCCGACCTCGGACTCGATCGACCGCTTAATGAAAGACCACTTCAGGGGTTTCGTCTTGGCGCCGGATATCAAGGAAGCGATGCTCAAACGGCGGCCGCTTTCTCGGACGATCTATGCCGACGTCATAGCGAACGCTCTGGGAATGATGGTGGCCAACAATACCCAAGCCTACTGGCAAACTACCTCGCACACCAATCATCCTGTTTTCGTTGCCGCTCTTGGGCCAGGGGCGGAAAGATTCAGGGGCTATCAGGATAACGCGGACTTCGGAAGGAATCTAAAGGCCATTTTAGAAACGGGAAATCGAATAAAAACGACCTCACGCTAAAGCGAATTCTGCATTAGGCCTCGCCGAGAAGATTAGGCCGCAGTTACTTCGCTCATGATCGCGTCTAACCCAAGAGGGCATTGAGGACGGCTTCCCCACGCCTTTCACTATCCTGTGCGCCGATCCACATGGCGGCGCGACTTCAGACGGATGCCACAAGGATGGCAAGAATCGCGCTTACCGGCTCCTAGACGGGGCCATATCAGTCGTGATGGCCATCAGCTGCCCTGCGGAATCTGCCCCGCCTAACCGGCTGCCGATACGCCAAGTAGCCATCCCACCGTGTAAGTTATCGCCGAGACCAACACGCCGATACCGAGCATGCGCGCGCCGCTGAAGATCGGACCGCGGGCCGTAAAAATCGACAGCAGAGCACCGACGCCGAATAAGGCACACAAGCTGAGAGAAGCGCTCGCCAACCGAGCCGTGACGCCTGAAGCCAAGAAGTAAGGAGCCACTGGGACAAAGGCGCCAATGACGAACGCGAAAAAGGAACTCATCGCGGCCGTCCACGGCGAACCCAATTCCGACGGATCCAGCCCCAACTCTTCGCGCGCCAAGGTATCGATTGCGGTTTTAGGGTTTTGAATGATGCGGCGTGCCAGAATTGCGGCCTCCTTTTCGGGGATTCCTTTGGCCTGATAAATTAAAGAAAGCTCCTCTTCCTCTTCTTTGGGTGACATTTCCAGTTCTTGTTTCTCCATTGCGATTTGCTGTTCGAATAGTTCCCGCTGCGCCCGCATCGAAACGTATTCGCCCGCCGCCATGGAGAAGGAACCCGCGAGCAAACCCGCCACTCCGGCGAGTAAAATGTATTCTGGCTTAGCTTCAGCCCCCGCGAATCCCATAACAAGACTGAAATTCGAAACCAGACCGTCGTTGAGGCCAAAAACAGCCGCTCGCAAACTTCCGCCGCGGGAGGCAAAGTGCCAACGCTCGGTGCCGACGATAGATGCCGGACCGGAGGAACCTCCTGACATGGCCCACAGCGTGCGGCTATGGGCTCGCTCTTCGGCCGGCAGGCCGGCCGCCTCCGGCTGATGCATGTAACCGGCTTCGTCGCGCGACTCCAGGCTACTGATGATCGGCACGACGCGGCGGGTGCCGAAAGTTCGCGCCATCCATCCGAGGGCGCGCACCCGCATGGTTCGGCGATAATTCGGCACAGAGCCGCCCGCCGCCTGGATGAGGCGCGCCCAGCGCTGCGCATGGCGCTCTTCATTTTGCGCGAGCTTTTCAAAAATCTCCGCGCGCTTTTCATCCTTTTCGGCGGCCGCCATCGACCGGTAGAGCGCGATGCCGTCCATCTCGACGAGATAGTTTTGTTGATAACGCGCGACGTCCGCCAGAGCGGTTTCTTGTTGGCCTTCCATATCCCTTTTTGCGGTCTTCAGGCTTTGTCTGTCGAGTTCAGGATTCGACTAAATGAGGAATTGAGAAACGTGCAACTACAGACTACGTGCTATTGCACAGACATTGCCTGCAAGTCAAATTAAGCCTTTGTAAGTTATCTTGCAGTTTCGCCTCTTTCATTCTAACTTGCCGAAAGATGATTACTTTTAACGACGTCGAAAAAGCCCGCGAACGGATCCGACAACAGATCTATCTTTCTCCCTTTCCCTATTCTGAAAGTATCAGCCGGATGACCGGGAATCGAGTATATTTCAAGCTCGAGAACCTGCAAATGACCGGTTCCTTCAAGGAGCGGGGAGCCCTCAATCGCCTGCTGACGCTCACGCCGGACGAGGCCGATCACGGCGTGATTGCCGCCAGCGCCGGCAACCACGGTATGGCGGTCGCGTTCCATAGCCAGCGACTCAATATAGGCGCGACTATTCTCATGCCTATTCATGCGCCTCTAATCAAGGTGAGTCGCGTGCGGCAGTACGGCGCGCAAACCGTGCTTCATGGCGCTGATTACGACGCGGCCTTCGCCGAAGCGCAGAGGCTAAGCGAAGCAAAACGACTCACTTTCATACATGCCTTCAATGATCCGTGGGTTGTGGCCGGGCAGGGAACAATCGGGCTCGAGCTCTATGAGCAGAACCCGGATTTGGACGCCGTGCTGGTTCCGGTTGGCGGGGGAGGACTAATCGCGGGCATCGGCTTAGTGCTAAAGGCGTTGAAGCCCAAGATTCACATTATCGGCGTCCAAGCAGAAGCAGTTCCATCCATGAAAATTGCATTAGACAAAGGCCAGCCGACCTGGCTTCCCCCGACCCTCACGATCGCCGATGGCATTGCGGTGCGTGCTGTCGGAGAGACTCCGTTGGCGCTGGTCAAGCAGTTCGTTGACGAGATCGTCACGGTCAGCGAAGGTGAGATTGCTAACGCCGTGTTGCTTCTTCTCGAAATCGAGAAAACCGTTGCGGAGGGTGCTGCAGCCGTTCCGCTTGCCGCACTCGCAAACAACAAAATCGCTCTGAAAAATCTGAACGTCGGTCTCATCGTCTCCGGCGGCAATATCGATGTGAATCTGATATCCCGAATTATCGAGAAAGGCCTTATCCAAGACGGCCGCCTGAGCCGCTTCTCCGTGGTGTTGCCCGATCGGCCGGGCACCCTCGCGCGTTTGAGTCAACGAATCGGCGAACTGGGCGCCAATATTCTCCACATCGCCCACAGCCGCGGGTTCGGACGGATGGCCATCGGCGAAACGGAAGTTGAATTGATCCTCGAAACCACCGGCGCCGAACACATCGAGCGAATTCACGGGGCTCTGACTACAGAAAAATTCAAGATTAAGAATGAGCCCTGATTCCGGCTCTACTCCTCTCACTTGTCCTCACACGGCTCTCGCGAATTGAGACGATGCGACCAAGGTAGGCGATTTTTCCACGTGGTGGAACGGCCCGGTCGGCGCGCCAGCTTTGCCTCATCGTCTCAAACGCAAGCTGTCTACGAGCGAAAAAGCCATCCGACGCTCACCGCCCGCCGCCGGCTACTCGATCGAAAATTATGGCTGGATTAGTGTCAGCGACCCTGAGACTTT
>DASQUN010000819.1:0-7629 GCA_035641275.1 Candidatus Udaeobacter sp.
AGCAGATAAGCCGGATGGAACGTCGGCATCAGCTTGATCCCATGATAGCTGTGCCACTGGCCCCGCAGCTTGGTGATTGGAGCTTTGCTTTGCAACAACGTCTGAACGGCGAATTTGCCTAGCGCCACGATGATCTTCGGACGCACCAAGTCGATTTGTTTTTTCAGGAAGGGCTCGCAGGATGCGACTTCGTCCGATTCGGGATTCCGGTTTTCCGGCGGGCGACATTTTACGACATTGGCGATGTAGACCTCCTCGCGACGTAAACCCATTCCCTTAGTGATAATGTCGGTCAAGAGTTGCCCGGCCCGGCCAACGAAAGGCACTCCTTGCAAATCTTCATCGCGCCCCGGTCCCTCGCCGATAAACATCAACTTTGCTTTGGGATTTCCAACGCCGAAAACCAAGTGGGTTCGCCCCGGCCAAAGTTTGCATCGGCGGCAGTCACCGATAGCCGCGCGCAGCTCCTCGAGGCTTTTCGCTTGAAAGGCGCCCGAAGAGTCGGAAAAAAGATCGCCGTCGGTGTCACTCAGAAGGTTATCGTTGCTGGCCATTTTCAATTCCGGTTCTGTTCCTTCACCCCGCGGCACAAAACGGACGCCGACGCGCTGCCGCCACTGCAAGTGACGGCGTAAGGAGATGAGCAACTCGGCAAATTCTGCTCCGTCACTTGGCTGGGACATCGGCGGCATTTCCTTCCATCGGCAAATCTTATCACCGGATCACAAAGGGGATCAACAATCCTGCGCGATTCGTTAACCGGCCAACTCGCCAAGCTGCTTCAGCTGAGCCAGATAAATCGACCGGAGGCAAGTCAAAAAACTTAGCGTCTCGGGCCACAAGTAATCCTGATAGGTGTATGAAGAGCCATGAAAAACACCGTCGTGATAAAGCAGCGTTGCCTCGGCGAAAACCCCGGATCGAAGATATATCCGCTGGCTTGCATTCTTTGTCGAAGCTAGGACAACTTTGCCCGCTTCAAGATAGCCGGGATCGAGGTTCACGCTCCGGCCCGGACGATCGGCCGTTTGGCTCCGGTATTTCTCCTCCACATGCTGGGTCGCAAGTTTGACATCAGCGAGTTTTCCCGGAGAGGCCAAAAGGTGGAAAGAAACGAATCTCCGCAGCAATTGGGAACCCATCTCTTCTTCATAGAATCTGGAACAATTCCAAGGAAGCGTTTCACTGCGCTCGTCGATAGCTCCGAAAATGGCGGCCAGGTCCGTTTCGACGCTGGCCAAGAGTTCACTATGGGATGAAAGTAGGGCGACAAAATATTTCGCAGGCTTGGGCTCCTTGGGCGTCCCCATCTAGCGTTTGCCTTTCAAAGCGAGAAGATGATCGTAGATCCGATCCGCCAATTCATCCTTGGTCATGAGCGGCAAAGAATGCGAGGCGCCGCTCCGATCCATGATGGTTGCGATATTGGTATCACCGTCGAACCCGCTTCCTTCCTGAGTCACGTCATTCGCCACGATCATATCGAGGTTCTTTTCACGAAGTTTTTTTCTCGCGTTCGCGGTCAGTGCTTCGGTCTCGGCGGCAAAACCGACCAATAGTCTACCGTTCTTCTTCTGACCCAGTTCCTTCAGAATATCGGGATTCGGCTCGAGATGAATTTCGAGCGGACCTTTCTCTCGCTTCAATTTCTTGGCGGAAAACTCCACGGCGCGGTAGTCCGCGACGGCCGCGGCCATCATCACCGCCGTGCATTCGGGAAATTCTTGAAATAAAGCGTGGCGCATTTCGGCCGCGGTATTCACGGAGATGAGTCGCGCTCCTGAGGGGGGTTCCAGGTGGGTCGGGCCGCTGACCAGGACGACGCTGGCGCCCCGTCTGAGCGCGGCGCGGGCCAAGGCGTAGCCCATTTTTCCCGACGAGCGATTGGAAAGATAACGAACCGGGTCCAACGGCTCACGATTCGGGCCGGCAGTGATCAGCAATTTTTCGCCGATCAAGTCTTTCTTTTTTAGCAGACGCCGGATTTCCTCTAAAATCTTGTCCGGCTCAGGCAAACGCCCTTTGCCCTCGTAACCGCAAGCGAGAAAGCCCTCCACGGGTTCCATGAAATAGTAGCCCACGCGCCGTAATTTCCGGATATTCTCCTGGAGGATTGGATTTTCGTACATGTGAATGTTCATTGCCGGGGCAATCAAAACTGGCGCCTGAGTGGCCATCAACACGGTCGTCAATAAATCATCAGCGATTCCTGCTGCGATCTTGCCGACCACATTCGCCGTCGCCGGAGCGATTACAAACAAATCCGCGGAATCCGCCAAATTGATGTGACCAATCTCCGATTCTTGAGTGAGACTGAAAGTTTCAGTGGCGACTGTTCTTCCGGAAAGGGTCTGAAAGGTGAGCGGGGTTACAAATTCCATGGCACCCCGAGTCATAATCACTTGAACGCCGAAACTTTCTTTGACTAACAAGCGGACCAACTCGACGGTTTTGTAGCACGCAATCCCTCCCGTCACACCGACGATGACCGTTTGATTCTTTTCGCCGTTTGCCACGGTGTCAAAATAGCCGAATAATCAGGGGTTTGCAAATTTTCACCCTGGACAGAATAACCGATGTAGGCTTGACTTTGACACGGTTGGGCTAAATTGCCCCTTTTTGTCATTCGTACTGCTCTAAGACCACAGCAACGACTCCACTCCAGCCGAAGGAAACTCCTGTGATTGTTGATATTTATTAAACCAATATCTCTGAATGACCTGGCATGCTTTTGGCTCTCACGTTTTGACTCTCGTGCCGCTCATGCGTGGAACGGAGACTTGACCAAAATACGAACTTAATATAAGTCAGTCGAGATTGAAAAGGAGATAGCAATGAAAAAGGGTTCCTGGTTCTCGATATCGCATCCATGGCGGATGGGATTGTTGGCGGTTGTGATCACTTGGCCGTTAGTGAGCGTCGGCGCAATCCACGCGGAAGACGACGTCAGGATCGCTGCTTCGAGTTCGAATGGAACCGGCGCGGGGACTCCGACTCCGGTTGCCGATGAGGCCCCTGTTCGCCTGGCTGCCGCGTCGGAAATGGCCGAGCGACCCGCGGCGGGCGAGGATTTCGAGGAGGACCCCTGGGAAGGCTTTAACGAGACGATGTTCGACTTCAATCGCAATATTTTGGACCGCTACGTCTTGAAGCCTATCGCTACCGCCTGGGATTTTGTTTTTCCAGATCCCGTGCAAAAAGGAATTCACAACGCTTTTGACAATCTCGCCGTTGTCCGGCGGGTGGTCAACAATGCGCTCCAACTCAAAATGGCCGGGACGGCCAAGGAGGTCGCGCGCTTCGGCATTAACAGCACACTCGGCGTCGTCGGGCTCTTTGATATGGCGAGGGACGGTTTTGGCATCGAACAGAGCGATGAGGATACCGGACAGACCTTCGGCGTTTGGGGAATCGGTCCAGGTCCGTATCTCGTTCTGCCTTTTCTAGCGCCACTCACAGTTCGCGATGGCATCGGCTACGCCTTTGATTCGGTTATGACGCCTTACATCTACTTTTTGCCGTGGTATGCCACCATGGGCGGCAGCGCGACGAACATCGTCAACGAGCGATCCCTCAACCTCGATCGCTTTGAACGCGTCGCGGAAAGCACAGTGGATCTCTACGGCGCAGTGCGCAATGCCTACCTCCAGAGGCGTGCGGCAGCGATCAAGCAGTAGTCGGTCTTCCACCAACAATATTTTTATGAACCAAGCCGTGAGTGGCACTCCGCTCGCCCCTTGTTTCGTTTCCTGGTTTCGATCCGCTTACCGCTCGAATGGAATCGTCCATCGGCGTCTTAGTTTCCGCATGAACCTATTGACAACCAACGGACCGTTCATTATGAAATAATTCCCAATTCGTTGGCCTCCGAGGCCAGCCAGAACAATCCATTCGGGCCTTCGATGACACCAGGCCTAGCAGTGGATGAGATCGGGAAAATGCCAAGAACGAAAAAGAAAACCGCCGGACGTTCCGCAAAACACCGATCGGAGAACTATTTAGACGACGTCAGCCACGAGGAAGCGGAAGACGAAGATCTTCCAAGTGACGAAGCGGGACGACGAAAGATCAAGAAAAACTACGAGGAGTTACTCGGCATCCGGGTTGACAAACTGAAGGGCCGGGTGCTGAACCGTGAGAAGATCAACAAAAGCATTGATGGCCTCTATTTCATCTGCTTTGAATGCAAGAGGATCTGCCATAATCTCGATGAAGGATGGGTCGAAGAGGCAACCACGCTGATTAATTTCTGCGCCAACTGCGCCAAAGCGAAAGGCGTCCGTAGCAGCGCCGCTTAGTATTCCAGCCTAAGACGTTTCAGTACTTCCTGAAGCTCACCGGGCCAGCCGGTCTCGAACTTAACCGTTCGACCACTCAGCGGATGTTGCAACTCCAGACGATGCGCATGCAGAAAATGGCGCGGCAGACCAAAGGTTTCTAAATCCTGCGAGCCATATAACCTGTCCCCTACGATGGGATGGCCAATCGTTGCTAGGTGAACGCGGATTTGATGCGTCACACCGGTTTCCATTTCGATTTCGAGTAAACTCAACCGTTGGGTGCTGTTAATCTTGCGAAACCGGGTCAACGCCTGCCAGCTTTTTTGTGGTCTCGTGCGCGTCCGGGAACTGACCACCGCGCGCATGCGTCGCCTGTCTTGAGCATCGTGAGCCAGCGGATATGAAACGCTGCCCCGAGCGGCGGTGGCACCCCACACCAGACCCCAATACGTTTTTTTAATTTGTCGACCGCGAAGCTGGATTCGCAACTGCTCGAAACTGGCTTGGCTTTTGGCAATCAGGACCAAGCCCGATGTCTCCCGGTCAAGACGATGAACTAAACCCGGCTCCCACTTGCTCTTTCCCACGGCGAGAAGCTCCGGCCGCCGGGCGGCAAGAAAATTCGCCAACGTTTGGCTGTCGCGGCCCGAAAAACCGTGTGTGTCCATACCCGCCGGTTTATCGACCACCAGCAAATGTGAGTCTTCGTAGACGATCGGCACTCGAACCTGCAAATTCGCTAACGGTCGGTCGGATAACCATTGTACCGGCCCGACGAAAGTGACGCTCGCTCCGGCGCCAAGCCGTTGCCCCTTTCTTCTCGGGCGGCCGTTGACCAGGAATAATTCGCCATCGATTGCCTTTTCGACTTGGCGCCGCGACAGATAAGGCAAGATATCGCCCACAAAGGTGTCTAAACGGATCCCCGCTTGATCCGCGGCGACAGTCCATTTTTTTTGCGTCGACAATGACCCTTGATCAGCCACGATACCTACCTTACTATACGTCCGAACGTTCTGAATTGGGACATCATGAAGCGACAATTTTTCTGTGTCATCATGGCCGGCGGTAAGGGAACTCGTTTTTGGCCCCTCAGCCGATCGCAAAGGCCTAAACAGTTGCTGAAGATTCTCAGTCCGAAAACCCTCATTCGCGAAACCGCTGAACGGGTGTTGCCTCTTAGCGGTCCCAAGCAGACCTTGGTTGTCACGGTTGCAGAACAACTGCGGCGCTTGGCCAGGGAGCTGCCGATGCTGCCGCGTCGGAATTTTCTCGCTGAGCCTCAAGGAAGAAATACTGCGCCGTGCATCGGCCTCGCCGCGCTGGAGGTCGTGGCGCGAGATCCCGAAGGGATTATGCTGGTATTGCCGGCGGACCACTGGGTTGCGGATGTCGTTGCTTTTCGCCGCAGCCTAAAGGCGGCGGCGGAACTGGCGAGCGCCAGCGATGACCTGGTCACCATCGGTATCCAACCGAACTATCCGGAAACCGGCTACGGCTACATCATGAAGGGCAAACCACTTGGCGGAACTGCGCCGGCCGGGGCTTATCAAGTGAAACAATTTAAAGAAAAGCCGTCCGAGACCATGGCGCGACAGCTGATCCGCAGAGGTTCACTCTGGAACAGCGGCATTTTTGTCTGGCGGGCCTCGACTCTGCTGGAATTAATGCACCGTTATCAGCCGGCGATCGCCCGCGGTCTGAGCAAGATCAGCCAAGGCGCAAAAGGAAATTCCCTTGCCGACTCCAATTCACGCCTGCGCGGGCTTCTCGCCCGCGAGTACAACAAGATGCCCAACCTTTCTATCGATCACGCCGTCCTCGAGAAAGCGGGATCCGAAGGCAAGGTCCTGACTTTGAAGGCTAGCTTCGGTTGGAGCGATATCGGCAGTTGGGCGGCAGTGCATCGGATGATGGATCGCGACGAGTACGGCAACGCGGGCAACGGCAAGTGGCTTGGGCTTGGAGCTAAGAATTGTCTTATCCACGCCCGGGATCGTCTGGTCGTGCTGCTGGGCGTGCAGTATGCTGTCGTCGTCGACACGCCAGACGCATTGCTCGTCGGCGATCTCAGACGCTCCCAGGAAGTCCGCGAGTTGGTCGAAGAGCTTAAGCAAAAAGGCTACGGCGGTTACACGGTTAAGTAGCCTCACTCGCCACGAATGGTGAACCCGGCTAAATTCAAAGGAACGTTGCGGGAGGACGAATCGGTTGTCTTCTTGGACCGCAAGGACAGAGAATATCTTTTTCGGCTCGATCGGAGTCGTCCCCTGCTGATCCGCGGCGGCAAGATCCCGGTCGATGAGGTCATCGGTCGGCATGAAGGCAGCCTGGTGCGTTCTTCATTGAACGAACCTTTTCTGGTTTTTCGTCCAACCCTACCGCAGTTGATCCCGAACTTTCCCCGCAATGCCCAGGTGATTTACCCTAAGGATATCGGGCCGATTCTGGTGTGGGCTGACGTTTTCTCCGGCGCTCACATCGTCGAAGCGGGGGTCGGCGCCGGCGCTCTGAGCATGGCGCTGTTGCGTGCGGTTGGGGCCGATGGCCGACTCTTTTCGTATGAGATTCGCCCAGACTTCGCCGAGCTGGCGCGCCGCAATGTCACCAAATACCTCGGACCGGTGACGAATTGGACCGTGCACATAGGCGACGTCGCCGGGGAACTCAAAGAAACGGACATCGACCGTATGATCCTGGATCTGCCCGAGCCGTGGCAGGTGATCGATGCGGCCTGGAAGGCTCTCAGACCGGGCGGGATCCTACTTTCCTATTTACCCACGGTTCTCCAGGTAAAAAGTCTGGTCGATGCGCTTCGACAGGACAACCGGTTTGCCTGTGTCGAAACCATGGAGACTCTGATGCGCTTCTGGCACATCAAAGGCATGAGCGCCAGACCCCAACATCGTATGGTCGCTCACACTGGATTTCTCACCTCCGCCCGTCGTCTGGCCGACGGCCAAAATGACATGCCGCGAGCGCCGTAATGTTTTCGACAGCTTCGGATGAGAAGCGTCGCTCGCGTGAAGGTAGCGTTCAGGTCGGGCTGTCGGAATAGCCACCGTTGGAGAGGACGGGGCGGCGGCCTACAAGCCACAGACCCATTTGACCGCGCTTGGAAGGCTCGGGCCTCGGTCGAATAGATGTCAGGTGTCCACATACCAATGAAGTCATTCGTAAATTCAATATCTATCAGCTAGACGAAAAAAGACGCGAAGAGAAACAAGCGTTTGACAGCTAATTAAGCGATACATAAATTGATCGCGCAGTGGGAGGAGGATGATCATGAACGTTCTTATTACCGGTGCAGGGCTGATTGGAACTCATCTGGCAAGAAGAATTGTTGATG
>DASQUN010000820.1:0-6626 GCA_035641275.1 Candidatus Udaeobacter sp.
CCATCATCACCGGCTCATTGGACGCCGAGTGGCCATAATGCTCTTGATGCAGCTGGTCGAATCGAGAACGAATAGCACCGAAATCACTGATGGCTCGGAGATTTTCTGTGATCGGAACCGGCAGTGTGTACTCCTGTCCGCGGTAGCGCATGTCCAGAAACCGCCTTAAAACGATCTGCCGTAATTCGGCCCCTTCTTCAGTTAGTATTTCGGTCGCGGATTGTTCGAGCGAGGCGAACGCGTCCGCCAGCTCTGCCGCCGATGTCTCGTTCAATTCGCGAATAAACGTCTGTACGTAATCGTGCTTCAAATCCGCGAGCAGCATTCCCAGGGCGGAAAAGTAAGCGGGTATCGGCGGAATGATCACACGCGGGACGGAAAGCTCTCTGGCAATCGCCATTGCATGTAGGGCTCCGCCCCCGCCGCTCGGCACCAGCACGCAATCGCGCGGGTCGTAACCCTTCTCGACGGAGACCGCACGGACGGCCAGCGACATATTGAAGTTGGCGATCGTCAGGATCCCGAGCGCTGCATCCTCGATTGAGAGACCCAGAGGCTGGGCAATTTTTTCGGCGATCGCCTGCGCCGCCCGGTCTCGCTGCAAGCGAATCCCGCTGCCGAGGAAATACTCCGGATCGATTCGGCCGGCAATCAAGTTCGCATCGGTTACCGTTGGATCGCCGCCGCCTTTGCCATAGCACGCGGGCCCGGGCTTCGCCCCCGCGCTTTGCGGCCCGACTTTCAGCCCACCCGCGGCATCGATCCAGGCGACACTGCCTCCGCCGTTGCCGACTTCAACGATGTCCACCACGGGAAGCATCATCGGATGGCCGGAGACATATCCGCCGACGTAATAACTGCTGGTCACCTCCGGGTGAAAATCTTTGATCAGACTCGCTTTGGCCGTGGTCCCGCCCATGTCAAACGAAATGATATAGTGACAGTCCAGCCTCTCACCAAGATGCGCCGCCGCGATGACACCGGCCACTGGCCCTGATTCCATCATCGTGACCGGGAGTCTTTTCGCCGTCTCCGCAGACATCACACCCCCGTTGGATTGCATGACGCGAAACGTTCCACGGAAACCGGAATCCGCAAGCATCCGTTCCAAGGAAACCACATACCGACTGACAATCGGCCCGACATAAGAATTGAGAACCGTCGTCGAAGTCCGCTCGTACTCTCTAAACTCACGAAGAATCTCATGGGAGAGCGAAACATAGGCCTCGGGAAACTGTTGGTGCAGCATTTGCCCCAAGCGCTGTTCGTGAAACGGATTGGCGTAAGAGTGCAGAAGACAAACCGCGACGCTTTCTACTCCCGCCTCTTTGAGCGTTTCGATCGCGGCGGCCGCCGACGGCTCGTTGAGAGACTTCAGCAGCTCGCCGCTAGCATAGAGTCGTTCATCAACTTCCAGCCGTAAGTCCCTAGAAATCAAGGGGATCGGGCGCTTGAAAAAAAGGTTGTAGCCCTCCGGACGGTTGCCGCGGCCAATCTCATAAACGTCACGAAACCCTTGCGTGGTGATGAGCCCTGTCCGCGCGCCTTTGCGCTCGAGGACGGCATTGATCGTGACTGTGGATCCGTGAACAAAGAAGCTTGCTTCCGACACCTGGATTTTGGCGGCACTCAAACAATCCTGAATGCCGCGAGCCAGATCGTCCGGCGTGGTCAGCGATTTACTTCGATAGACTTGACCCTGGTCGTCAACCGCCACGAGATCCGTAAACGTTCCACCGATATCAACAGCGATTCTCATGCAATTTTTCAATTGTTGGCTAGGTTGAAGCCGTCGCCGTACCGACTATTTCCCGACCAGAGACTTCGGTCCGTTCGACGTCACTTGGTAGGTATCGCCAAAAATTATAAGCTTTCCTTCCGTTTCAAAGACCGTGCGCAGCGCGAGGGTGGTGTCGGGCTGTAACAAAGACCAGCCGATAGCCGTGAATCCCATCTGCCGCGCTTCATCGTCGCTCAAGAAAGGCGGCTCCCACGGGTTGAGACCGATGCCGTTACCGAGACCATAACTCGACGCGCTCGCATAAAACTCTCCGAGTTGCTGGCGTGCCGTTCCGTCAACGGCCGCGACCGAAGCGCCCGGCTTCAGCTGAGTTGCCATCTGCGCCACGGCCTCGCGGGCTCTTTCATAGGCGCTTTCTAGCTCAGCGTTACCGGACAAGACGTAAGTGCGCCCTGCCTCTACCCAATAGCGGTCATGCTGAATCGCCAAGTAAACCGCCCAGTGATTTCCCATGCGCGCGGTCATCTTAAAGCTTGGCGGCTGCAGCCGCTTCTCGCCTGCGAGGATCCGGATGTCTTCCGCGCCCCTGTCGCGTGCGGCCTTATCGATGTCGGCAATGATCTCGTATTCTTTTCTGCCCGGCTTGATGAAGTCTTCCGCGCGATCGCCGATCTCATTGAGCAAACGGCCGGCGCCGCCAAGAGCGCTCAACTCTCGCTCGCTTTTCTGTAGCCGCATGCACTCAAGCATCGAACGGCATGATCTCCATTCAACCTGCGGCAAACTTCCTTGCAATTCCTCGAGTTCCGGCAATGGAAACCCCTTGCCGGAATCGATCAAACCGATCTTCGCCCGGGATAATTTTTTTTCTTCGAGCAATTTGGCGCCATCGCGTCCCAGCTGGCCTGAGGCGCGAACGTCGGCAACCCAAGTGAGACTCTTGGCGAATGGGATATCACGGCTGCCGATGTTTAGCAGCAGAGAAATCGGTCCGCTGCGCGGGACAATTCCGATTCCGCCGCGGACTTTGGGAAAATAGTTGGTGAGGTAACAGAGATCCGCGAATGAATAATTATCGCCGTAGATCACGAGCGCGTCCAAATTCTGCTGCGTCATTTCCCGTCGCACGGCGTCGAGACGAGACTGAAACTCCGCTTCAGGCATTTTTTGTTGGTCCCAGGTCGAGCAACCTCTTTTGAGAACTGAATGGCGGCCAAAAATCATGGTTCTCCTCATTCATTACTAGTCAGACCACCGCTTGAACAATTTGCACTGCTTGAACCTTTTCGTTCAAATCGTTCCGGTCGTTCACAGCGTTCAACCCGTTTGATTTCAGCACATCTTAATCCTTTACGTAGATATCCCAGGATGAGCGGGTCATCGGCTCCGCCTTCGATTGGGTCATAACTACCGTATCCCCCAACGTCAGGTAACCGGTCTCGGGCAGATACTGATTCGGATGGATGATGAAAGTCATCCCTGGTTCCAGCGCGGTCTTGTTCTCCTCCTCGAGGCTCCCCGGTGCTGAAGAGCCGCAACCCAAACCATGACCACGGACGCGCATGAAAGGCGGCCGACAGTATTTCTCGTATCCGGCTTCGCATAGCGTTCCGTTGATCGCCGCCGCGACATCGCTCGCCGGCGCCCCGGTCCGAGCCGCTTCCAGACCCAACGCCATCGCTTTCTTCAGAATGGCGTATTTTTCATGCACCGCTCGGGCCGGCTTACCCACAACCATGGTCCGGCAGATTTGCACGAAAAGACCTCCGACACAGGGCGTGATCTCGCCGATGATGATATCGCCGGACTGAACCACTCTGTCTGTGGGAGGATGCAGTGCCTGGTTGTGGTCGGAGGCGACGACCATTCCGAAGTTATCTTCAGCACCGAGAAACCGCATCTTGTACTCGACGATGGCCGCGAGCTCGAACTCCCTCAAACCGACCCGCGCCTGTTCGTGCAGCGCCTGCACGCCGGCGTCGGCGATCGTTGCCGCCTTTCGCAGCCGCTCCAGCTCGAACTCACTCTTGCACCGCGCCATGTTCTCTACGATCTCCTTGGCGTTGACGGGCGTTTGATTCAGAGCCTTCACGAGTTCGGCGTGCCAATCGACGTTCATGGCCTCTCTACCGATCAGACCCGGTTTGCCAATGCCGTTGCGCAGGAGGTTCCACAAACGCTCCATTGGCTGAACGTTCTTAGCCCACGACTCATCTTTTGCCCGTTCCATGTCCCACGCCGGCGAGAGGAACAGCGTGGGCTGATCGTCAAGCGGCACTACTAATAGGGTCTCCGGCCCGACGCTTATGAAGTCGGTCAGATAGGCAACATAGTTCATGCGCAGGAAGTTATGGCGGCCGGAATCAAACACGAGGAGTGCCTGCAGATCCCGATCGCGCATGGCCTGCCGCACTGTGAATAAACGGCTCTCAAATTCTATTTGGCCGTCCATGAGGCCCCCTTATCCTTGTCTTATACATTCGTTTCCGGAACATAGCCAAGCCTGCGGTCACGCTCGACGAGCTCCCGCGGCCGCTCGCCAGCCGGACCGTAACCGCCTCCACCGGCAGTAAAGAATGTCACACTGCCACCTTGCTTCAACGGATAGTTCGGCTGCTTCGTCAACCATGTGCCGCAATCATCTGTCGATTGCTTTACTAATGCCTTGGCAGAGGCGCCGGATTTCCCGCCGAACAGGCCCCACGGCGGCGTTCGCCTCCGCTCGACGTTGATATTCACGGAGGCATCACAAAGCGTCCGCACGGTGATTTCGATACCCAGCCCACCGCGAAATTTTCCTGCGCCACCGCTGCCCTCGCGCAAGCGGTGTCGTTCAATCAACACGGGGTAATAAAGCTCTTGCATCTCGACCGGGGCGTTCTGCACATCGCCTTGACAGATCGAAACGGTTGCGTTTTCACCGTCCGCTTGCGACCGTCCGCCCCAACCTCCACCCATGATCGTTTGGCACAAGAATCGTCTTCCAGTCCTGGGATTGACGCCGAAGAACGCATAGCCGCCCATATCGCCTTTATGGCCGGCTGCGATCCTATCGGGAATCGCGGGGGCTAGTGCTCTCAAGAGCAAATCCACTACCGTCGGCAGCGTCCGGCTCCAATTCCCCACCGGCGCGGGCGGCGTTGCGCTGAGAATTTTCCCTGCCGGGATCACGATCTTCAATGGGCGAAAGCAACCTTCGTCGATAGCTGAAAACGGAGTGACTAAGCACTTGAATGCGACACGCGCCGCGGCCACGGCACCAGACTCGCCGGAATTGATCGAGCCCTTGACTTGATTGCTGATCTCCGAGAAATCGACGGTCATTTCATTACCGGCGACTTGGACTTTCACTTTCAGGGGCACCGGCTGATTGAGATCGACGCCGTCGCTATCGAAGAGGGCCTCGGCTTCGTACGTTCCTGGCTTGATTTTCTCAATTTGTTCTCGCGCCAATGCCTCGGACCGATCCCAGATGGATCGCACGCATTGCGAGAACGCGTCGAGCCCGTAGCGGTCCACCAGTTGCGCGAGCCCCCGATTTCCAACGCGGCAGGCCGCGATCTGCGCGCGTAAATCTCCCAAACAAGAATCGGCAAATCGAACGTTGTCGGAGATTAATTGCAATAGAGCCGGGTTCGGTTCATCGCCGCGATACAGCCTTAGCGAACGAAATTGCAGTCCCTCTTCGTAAATCTCGCGCGTCCCGCTGTAACCAAACCCGACGCGGGTTCCGCCGATGTCGATCCAATGAGCGCGCACAGCGAGAAACGCTACCAGCTCACGGCGGTGGAAAAACGGCGTGTAGACCACGACGTTGTTGAGATGCTGCCCGCAGACGTACGGATGATTCATAATGAAAACATCCCCCGGCTGAAAGCCGTTCTTGCCGTGCATTCGGACGCCGTCGACAATGGCCGGGCCGAGATCGGCCAAGAAGATCGGCAGCGCGCCGAAGTTCTGCGAGAGAATGCCGCCGTCGGGGTCCACGATGCCAACGCAATAATCACGCACCTCGTAGATCATCATATTGTAAGAAGTCCTGCGCAGCACCGTAGCCATTTCGTTGGCGATATGACCCAGACCGTTGCGTACGACTTCAACGGTGATCGGATTGACGGCCGCCTTGCCCACCCTATCTCCGTTCCTCGGCTATCACGCCCCGTGAAGAAGAATGCACGGGGACAGTCGCCTCACGCAACGAGTACAGGTAGCGGATGACATCTTCGTTGCTCATGTACTTGCTCATGTCATACCGCTCGCGGTGAACGATATCATTCAATGGTCGACGCACTCCTTCGCGAGCCGGAACGTCGGGATGGCCGATAGGGATAATCAAGTAGACCATTAACAAATCAGGAATCCCGAGAATTCTTTTGTAAGGCTCCTGAATATGTATCGACACCCATTCGGACGTAAGCCCGAGCGACGCGATGGCGAGATGGATCAAAAATGATGCGTTAGCCAGTCCATCGGTAAGGTGCGACTGATCCCGCCCAAATGTATGCGCACCCATGACCGTGCCCCATTGACGGCGGCCGTCGCCCAACACCACAATAACCGCCGGCGCTTGGTGCCAGTTAGCTTTGGCCTTGTTGAACCTCAACGATTCCTGGGGGTCCCCTTTGACCTGATAAGAAGGATGACGCAACCTATACTCGCGTTGCTGCTCCATCCAAAAGATGAAATCCGTATTGTGCTCGGAGTAGGCGTCGCGCAATTGGCGCTTGGTAGCCGGATCGGTAACCACAATGAACTCCCACGGTTGCGAGTTGGCCCCGGACATGGCCCAGCGAGCGACTTCAAGAATTTGATCGATCGTATCGTCGCGAATGGGATCGGAGCGAAACTTCCGCACGCTCATGCGCGTCTTCACCAGCTTGAGCAG
>DASQUN010000821.1:0-5691 GCA_035641275.1 Candidatus Udaeobacter sp.
AAGTAGAAGGAGCTTCCTTTGCCTTCCTCGCTCTCGACCCAAATTCGCCCGCCGTGGGCTTGAACGACCATCTTACAGATCACAAGGCCAAGACCCGTTCCTTGATGGCCGGATTCCCTGATGTTGCTACACTGACGGTACTTTTCGAAAAGATTGCCAATTTCCGTCTGCGGAATACCGACGCCGGTGTCTTTCACCCATATCTCGGCATGAGTCTCATTGGCTCGGCCAGCGCCCACTTCGATCACTCCACCCTTTTCTGTAAACTTGATGGCGTTACTCAGCAAATTACCTAGTACTTGGTCCAGCCGTCGGGGGTCGGCGTGGATCCAGGGCATGGATGGATGCACTGAGTTCGTAAGAGAAATTTGCTTCTCTTGGGCTAAGATCAGAAAATTATCCAGGGCTTTTTGAATTAGTCCGCTGAGTTCCACGGCTTGCTTGGCTACGTCGACATAGCCGGCTTCGAGTTTAGAGATATCGAGAAAGTCGCTTACCAGATTGACCAAACTGCGGCTGTTTCCCAAAATCTTTGAAAGCCATTGCTTCTGTTCTTCGTTTACACTGCCGAACATGCCATGCATCATGACTTCTGCGGCGCCGCTGATATTCATCAGAGGAGACCGCAGGTCATGGGCAATCATCGCAGTGAAGTCCGCCTGCATCTTGTTTGCTCTTTCCAGTTCGAGTGCTTGCCTTGCAGTCTCCTCGAAGAGCCGCGACTTCTGGACCGCGACTCCTAATTGGTTGCCGATCGTCTGGAGAAGATTCACTTCTTCCGACTTAAAGTTGCGCCGCGAACGACTCGCAAGCAGAAAACTGCCCAGCACTTCAGTGTCTGCGCGAACCGGGACCATAACAAAGGATTCCACCCCTTCTTTTTTCAACGTCCTATAACCAGCGCATTGTTGCACCCGTTCTTCCACACAAGGCTCTCTAAAAACACCGTCGCCGAGATTTGACTGCGTCCTCTCCGCCGTTTGGGCAAACGGCCGGTATCGCGAAACATTCTCCGGATCTCGATATCCCCGGCTGACCACGACTTCCAGGTTCTGGCCGCTATGATCCAGCAAGCGGACATTGCCGAGATCGAACGAGTCGCTCACCATAGCCTGCTCGAGAATTCTCTCGAGGACTGCCTTCAGATCCAAAGAACCCAAAATAGTCTCGCTGATTTCTTGTAGAATCAGAAGTTCTCGATTGCGTTCTTTCAGAGTCTCCTCAGCCCTGTGCCGTTGAATCGCATAACGCAAAGAGCGGGCTAGGAGATGCCCGTCCACCTGTCCCTTGATCAAATAATCCTGCGCGCCCTCTTCCACAGCCCGCACTGCGATCTCCTCATCGTTCAGGCCCGTCAGAATGACGATCGGCACTCCGGCTGCTTGGCACCGCAAACGGGCGATGGTATCCAGTCCATGCGCGTCGGGAAGCGACAAATCGAGCAAGATGATAGGGAACTGCTCCTCTCTAAGCACCCTCAAAGCTTCGCCGAGTCGATCCACATGGACCAGGTCAAACTGAGACCTGCCCGTCTCCTTCAAAAGCTCGCGCAAAAGACGAGCGTCCGCCTGGTTGTCTTCGACTAGCAGGACCTTGATCGGTCCGCTGCTCATTTTGCTCCTTCTTCTGATGGCAGCCTTACGACGGTGACCCAGAAGTCCTCAATCGACTTGACGACACGCATGAACTGCTCCAAGTCCACCGGTTTGGTGATATAGCAGTTGGCGTGCAAGTCATAGGTTTTGAGAATGTCTTCTTCTGCCGATGAGGTGGTAAGAACAACCACGGGGATACGCCGCAGGTCAGGATCGGCCTTAATCTCGGCCAAAACTTCGCGACCGTTTTTCTTGGGCAAATTCAAATCAAGCAAGATAAGGTCTGGCCGAACGGCCGCGGCATGGCTACCCTGCCGGCGAAGATAGGACAGCGCCTCCACGCCATCTCCCACAACATTGATGTGGTTGAGAATCCGACCCTCTTTGAGCGCCTCCTTGGTCAAACGGACGTCCCCAGGGTTATCTTCCACCAACAGAACCTCAACCAACTCGTTACGACGATCCATACTGCCTTATCTCCTTAATTCAAGAAAAAAACCTTATCCCGGCATCGTAAAGCTAAACGTCGCGCCCTTTCCGGGCTCTGACTCCACCCAGATCCGCCCGCCATGCCGTTCGACGATCTTTTTGCAGAGCGCAAGACCGATTCCGGTGCCTGGATATTCTTCTTTACTGTGCAGGCGCTGAAAGATGACAAAAATCCGCTCCGAGTACTGAGGATCAATCCCGATACCGTCATCGCGAAAAGAGAAAACCCATGCGTTACCGTTTCTCGCGGCAGAAACATGAACGGCAGGCCGCTTATCGCCGCGAAATTTGATGGCGTTACCGACCAGGTTCTGAAAGAGCTGTCCGAGTTGCGTGGCGTCGCCCCTGACAGTCGGCAGAGGATCGTGCGTGACGACCGCTTGACTATCTTCGATCGCGATCTGGAGGTTCTGAAGAGTGGTCTTAAGAACACTCTCGCATTCTATCGGCGCGAAGTCTCTACCCTTGGTCCCAATGCGCGAATAGGCGAGCAAAGCATTAATGAGCTCCTGCATCCGCTTGGATCCGTCCACTGCAAAGCCAATGAATTCATCCGCGTCGGCATCGAGCTTACCCTTGTAGCGACGAGCCAGGAGCTGGACATAGCTCGCGACCATGCGCAAAGGCTCCTGTAGATCGTGGGAAGCGATATAGGCAAATTGCTCCAATTCGGTGTTGGAACGAGCCAGCTCGGCCGCCTGGAGTGTCAGGACACTGTTGACCTTCTCGAGCTTTTCTTTTGCAAATTTGATTTCTTCCGCAAAATGCTGCAGCTCAATATTCGAACCGGCCAGCTCTTCGGCCTTTCCCGCTAACTCCGCCTGTGCTTGCCGACTCTCTTCGTAGAGCCGAGCCTTTTGGATCGCGATGCCCGCTTGGGTGCCAATTGCATCCAGGATTCGAAGTTCGCTTTCTTGAAACTCTCGCTTTGTGCGGGCGCCGAGCTGAAGAACCCCAAGGACATCCTCATGGCTCCGAAGAGGAACCGCCACAAGTGTCTGAACCCCCTCTCTCTTAAAAGTGTGCATGCCGGCAATCTGGGTGAGATCCAACACCTGAAACGTCTTGTCGTCAATCACTCGCGCAGTGCCGGCGCCCGTTGTGTACCCGTCGAGTTTCTTGCGATGGCTCTCCACGTTTCCGAGATTCCGATAGCCTCGGCTGGCGACGGGTTCCAGAGCCTCATGCATCCGATCCAAAAGTCGGATTATGCCGACGTCAAACCCGCCGATCTCCAGAGCCCGGTCCAGGATTCGCTCCATCGTGATTTTAAGATCGAGAGAGTCTAAGATCGTATCACTGATAGCTTGGAGGGTTTGGAGCTCTCGATAGCGTGTCTCGGTTTCGCTGAACAGCCTGGCATTCTCTAGCGCTACACCGATCATGTTCCCAATCGCCTGAAGAAATTCCACGTCTCGGTCGGAAAAGGGAATTGGGCTGCTTGCGGAAATACCTAATATCCCTACGACCTTCGCGCCCGCCTTCATCGGGATCCAGGCGACCGAACGGCTTTGTGGTAATAGCGATTCAGGATTGCGGTTTTCCGCGGCGTTGTTGATGACCAGCGGCTGTCCAGTTGCGAGGACCTGCTCACTAATCGTATGGGCCGTCCTCCGAAGAAGTTCTTCAACTTCGTCCGGGGAGAATCCCCGATGGGCCGCTAGCGTAACCCGACCCGTGACCGGATCTTTCAGTCGAATGGATACTCGTTCCCGTCCGGTCACCTCCAGCACCTTGTTCAGAGCGATCTGCAGGAGTTCATCGCGCCGTAGCGACTGACTGGTAGCCTTAGCGATAATGTTGAGGGTCTCTTGCTCTCTCGCCCGCTGCTCCGCCGCCTGGAACAGTCGGATCTTCTGCACAGCGATTCCAGTCTGGGTTCCAACCGCTTCGAGGATACGTATCTGGCTCGGTTCAAACTCTCTCTCTTGACGGCTGCCGAGATACATGATGCCTAACGCATTCTGGTCTGACCGAAGCGGGACGACCACCAAGGAGCGTACCTTTTCGCGCTTGAAAGTACGCACTCCCTCGGTTTTATCGAGGTCGACTACGTGAATCTGCTTGGTTGTCAGCACCCGATCAACGATGCCGGCCGTCGATCGGTCTTTGATGTGCTCGCGATATCTTGTCAGATTTTCGGGATCCTGAAACCCGCGGTGAGCGACCGGTTCCAATGTTTGTCGTGCGCTACTGACAAAACAAATCATCCCGACATCGAAGCGACCCATCTCGGACGTCTTATTCAGAATCGCGTCCATCATTAAATTAAGGTCAACTGACTCGAGGATCGTTTGGCTGATCTCGTGAAGCGTCTGAAGCTCAGAATCGTGACACAGCCCCTCAGAGGCGGTGTGAGCGTCGTCACGGTCGCCATTGGACAGCGCATCAAGCCGACTCATGATAGCTCCCATCGCAAAGGGTCGAGACCAAATCGCACCTCCGACGGCTCATCTGCCTTGACCATCCCGATGGCCTGAAGAGCCATGGGCAAAACAGCGAGAAGAACCGAAGCAGCCATGCGGAACGGTGCGCTCAACCACAACGGAATCGTCACACCTTTCAAGCTCCGTTGTTAGCCTCGCGATCGTAACTCTCCCTTTTTTCGATCCAGTGCCTGAGCTGAGTCTCGCGGACACGCCACTGTCCGCCGACCTTGAAGGCCGGAAGCTCGGCGCTGCGGATCATCCGCTGGAGAGTGCGAGTTGAAACTTGCAATAGCCCGGCGGCTTCGGAAAGCGTTAGCAGCCGAATATCCTCTAGTTGAGTGTCCATCAACAGTCCTCGGATGGGCTAACGCAACCCGAATGCCAGTGACAGATGACGTGTAACTAGCTGTTTTGTCGTTCAAAGAGCCGGCAGCAGGAAAACAGCGGAGCACAAATTTGGACAACTCAGGACAAACCTGACGATGCCGAGCAGAAAAGCTGCAGAGGCCTGCCGTTTCCTTCGCCGAAAATTGATGGAATCCGGTATTGAATGCGGCTGTGAGTCCAGCGACCGGAAGCTTGAACCGTCGGTAAAGACCCCGAAGAAAAGCTATTGGTGGTAGCGAATCTGCCCGGCGCTTGCCGTGTCGTATCCGCCGAGCGCGGACACCGCGCGCTTGAAGGCTTCGGAACGAATAACCTGCACAAGCTCCGCGCCACGCTCACCCTCGAAGAAGGCGCGCTGGAACAGCAAGTCGTATGGCTCACTAGCGACGGGAATAAAATCGAGCCCCAAAGCCTGCGCCGCGGCTCGCACGCCAAGGCCAGTGTCCGCGAGTCCGCTCGCGACGGCGACACCCACCGCCATGTGCGTGAACTCTTCGCGGTTATAGCCATGAATGGAATGGGGATCGATTCCCAATCTTTTCAATTCATAATCCAACAACACGCGCGTACCCGAGCCAGGCTGTCGATTCACGAACTGAATGTCTCTTCGATCGAGATCTTTGAGTCCGCCGATCGCCTTCGGATTGCCACGTAAGACCAATAGGCCTTGCTCGCGTTCCGTGAGATGGACCAAGACAACCGGCGTCTGAGGAAGCGTCCTTCTGACATCCGGCAGGTTGTAAATGCCGCTCTCGGGATCGAGCAGGTGAGTGCCCGCGATGTGCGTTTCT
>DASQUN010000822.1:0-16030 GCA_035641275.1 Candidatus Udaeobacter sp.
AATGGCCACCCATAATCGGATGTTTTGCATGGACTTTATCTAGCGGGAGACCCTGATACACGACATCCGCACCTAACAAGTTCGCCGCGAGCTGATATTCCAGTTCTTTGATTCGTTTTTTGTCCGCATTGTGGAAGAAGAACCCAATCATTCGATCTTCAAATACACGGTCGATGAAGGCGCTGATAATTTCTTTGAGTTTGTCTTCTCCGCCCAATTGCTCAAAGAGGCTTGGGTCTTGAGCCGGCGAATAGGACTGGTTTGGATTGTTCAAGACAATTTCATCCTCAGTTACATGTGTGGTGCTCAATCGCCTTTGTTTGTGGAACGGTTAATGCCTTCCTACATCATTCCGAGTTGAAGTCTGGCAGCCTCCGACATCTTGCTCGGATCCCACGGAGGATCCCAAACCAGATCAATCTTCGCATCGGTAACTCCTGGGACCGCCTTAACCTTCGTCTCTATTTCCGCGGGCAAGGACTGCACGGCCGGGCAATGGGGTGAAGTCAGCGTCATCTTGATGGCCACGACCCCTGCTGAATCCACATGGACATCATAGACGAGCCCAAGCTCGTAGACGTTGACCGGGATTTCCGGATCAAAACACGTCCGCAAGGCATCCAAAACCTGCGCCTCGATCACTGTTTCATTGATACTTTCCATCGGCAACCTTCCTAATGATTGACCTGCCTTTTTCTTTTCTTTTGCGCTTACTCTATTCCCAGTTGCTGCTTCGCCGCTCCGGAGAGCATGCTCTGATTCCAAGCGGGATCCCATACCAATTCGACGTCCGTTTCGTTCACTCCAGCAACCGCCGACACCTTATCTTGAATATCCTTTTTGAGAAACTGTCCCATGCCGCAGCCTTGGGCCGTAAGCGTGAAGCGAACCGTAGCCTTGAATCCCTGGGTTGGAAGTGGCGTCACAGCGCAGTGGTAGATCAATCCCAGATCAACGATATTGACAGGAATTTCTGGATCGAAGCACGATCTCAATTGTTGCCAAACCTCTTTCTCGATCTCTTCCGCACTGTGCGTAGCCGGGGAGTCGTCCGTCTTGCTCTCCGGAAGCGGCGGCATTCCGAGTGCGTCCGCGTCATGGCCATCAATGCGAACCATGTAACCGCGATCGGTCATTACCGTATAACTTCCACCGAGGGCTTGAGTCACCCAAACGGAACTGCCCGCTGACAGCGCGATTTTTTCGCCGCTTGGAATCATGACCGCGGGGCAATCTCGCTTGAGGGTTATGGGCGTTTCGGCATTCATGCTGGAACCTCCTGCTACGAGGATCGCGAGCTCACTCCGTGGAGGCGACCTCCCGTCCACCGGCAAGCGCGGAATTGACGGTATGCCAGGCCAAACTGGCGCACTTTACGCGCGCGGGAAACTTGCAGACACCCGACAGGATTGCCAATTTACCGATCTTTTCAGTCCCATCGTGTCCCGCCTCGCCCGTCAGCATCTTGTGCACATTCGCGAACAGTTCGTGGGCTTCCGCTTCCGTTTTGCCCTTCAGTTCGGAGGTCATCATCGACGCGGAAGCTTTTGAGATCGCACACCCTGAGCCTTGGAAACTGATGTCTTTGATAACTCCGCCCTCCAACTTCAAATAGACGGTGACCTGATCGCCGCAAAGGGGATTATAGCCCTCCGCTTTGCGGTTGGCGCTTTCGAGGGTCCGAAAATTTCTCGGACTCTTATTGTGATCGAGGATGACCTCTTGATACAGTTCGTCCAAATCTGACATTATCCAAATACCTTCAAAGCCTTATGAACCCCCTTCACCAACAGATCAATCTCTTCTCGAGTATTATACAAGGCAAAAGAGGCTCTCGTGGTGGCTGGCACACCGAAACGCTGCATCGCCGGCATCGCACAGTGATGGCCCGCACGCACCGCCACCCCTTCTTGATCCAAGATCGTACCGATGTCGTGAGCATGAACGTGATCAAAGACAAACGACACGACGCCGGCTTTTTCTTTCGCCGTGCCAATGATTCGAAGACCTTCGATATCCGACAATGCAGCTGTCGCATAAGTCAAGAGCTCATGTTCATGTGCAGCCACTTGTTCCCAACTCAATCCCGCCAAATAATCGATCGCTGCGCCCAAGCCGATACCGCCGGCGATGTGGGGTGTCCCGGCTTCGAATTTATAAGGCAAGACGTTGTAATGGGTCTTCTCAAAGGTGACTAAACTGATCATGTCACCGCCACCCTGGTACGGCGGCATCGCCTCGAGCAGTTCCGAGCGGCCATATAGGACGCCTACGCCCGTTGGACCAAACATCTTATGCCCCGAGAAAGCGTAGAAATCACAGCCGATATCTTCGACATCAACTTTGAGGTGCGGCACCGCCTGGGCGCCGTCCACCAGAACGGGCACGCCTCTTTCATGAGCAAGCCGCACCAGCTCTTTGACGGGGACGATAGTTCCAAGCGCGTTGGACACATGAGTAATCGAAACGAATTTCGTCCTCTCGTTCAAGAGGCGGCAATACTCTTCGGTGACCAATTCGCCATTGTGATTGATTGGAATCACGCGCAGCTTTGCGCGAACCTGCTCGCAAAGCATCTGCCATGGCACGATATTGGAATGGTGTTCCATCGCTGAAACGATAATTTCATCGCCTTCTTTAAGAAAGGTTCGCCCGTAACTCTGCGCGACTAAATTAATCGCTTCCGTAGTGCCCCGGACAAAAACGATCTCCTGCTCGCGCCGGGCGTTCACAAAGCCCCGCACCTTATCACGAGCCGCTTCATAGGCCGCGGTCGCCCGCTCGCTCAAGTAATGAACGCCCCTATGAATATTGGAATTCTCGGATGCGTAATAGCGGTCGAGAGCCTCAATAACAGCCCGCGGCTTCTGACTGGTCGCACCGTTGTCCAGATACACGAGCGATTTGCCGTGCACCTTCTGCGCCAGGATTGGAAAGTCCTTGCGCACCTGGTCGACTTCAAACCGGCTTCGCCGGGAATCCAATTTCGAAATTTCCTGCGCCGCTTTCATCGGGTTCCGACCTTACTTCCTTCCGAACTTGGTCAATAGAAAATCGTCCAGCCGCGCCCGCATCCGGGGGATTCTGATTCGACCTACGACATCACTCGCAAATGCGTAGCTCAAAAGGCTCTGAGCGTCATCTATGCCCATACCCCGCGACCGAAGATAAAAGAGGGCGTCACGATCCAACTGTCCAATGGTCGATCCGTGGCTACACTTGACGTCGTCCGCATAGATCTCCAGCTGGGGTTTGGTGTTCACACCCGCCCCTTCAGAGAGCAGCAAATTCTTGTTTGTCTGCCGGGCGTCGGTTTTTTGCGCATCCTTATGGACCACAATCTTGCCGTTGAAGACACCTCGAGCACGGCCGCTCAAAATCCCTTTGTACAGCTCCAAACTCCGTGCCCTGGGCCGAACATGCTCAATCTCCGTATGGTTATCGACATGATCTTGGCCGTCCATCAAATAGAGGCCGTTCAGGACGCACTCCGACCCCTCGCCGTTAAGGACAACATGCAGATCGTTACGCACCAAAGGGCCACTCAACGTGATTCCATGCGCTGTGCCGTTACAATTGCGACCTAAGCTGGCCTCCAGCGCACCGACATGAAATCCGTTTTCAGCCTCTCGCTGCAATCGATAATGGTCGACGATGGCATGGTCCTCGCCGATTAACTCGGTCACAGCATTGACGAAATAAGCTCCCGCCCCCAGTCCGACATAACTTTCGACGATCTTTGCCTCACTGCCTGATCCCATAACAATGAGATTGCGTGGATGCGACACCACGGGTCTTTCCCGGGCCATGGAAACGAATATGAGATAAATCGGCTCCTCTAAACGGCACCCTTTCGGGATGAAGACAACGGCGCCGTCCTCCATGAAAGCGGTGTTGAGCGCAACGAACGCTTCCCTTTGGTACCTGGCGTAGCTGGCTAGATAGGGCTGCAAACGATCGTCATTTCGTTTTAGCGTCTCCGCCAGGCTCTGTACCCGCACCCCATCCGGCAGCTCTCGCACCGAGGAGAGTTGCGGGGCCTGAACACCATTCACGAAAACGACACGGTTACAAGAAAAATCCGTTAGCGACAGGGAAAATATCTCGTCGGCCGTCAACGTTTTCCCTTGACCGTTGCCGCCGCGATCGAACGCAAGCGAAATGATCGGATCGATGTTGGTGTACTTCCAATCCTCATTCCGCGTAGTAGGAAATCCCAGCGTGTTAAAACTTGCGATCGCCGACTCACGCAGGTCGTTCAACCACCGTGGAGCGCCGGCGGCCACGTCAGTCTGATTCCGTCTGAACGCCGACAAATAGTGCTCTTTGCTTTCGATTTCCTGCACCATTACGGTTTAATGAGGAAGCGCCGCTTCGTTTCTAATCCAATCGTAGCCTTTGCTCTCGAGTTCAAAGGCGAGTTCTTTCGTTCCCGACCTGACTATCCGCCCTTCAAACAGAACATGGATAAAATCGGGGATGATGTAATTGAGCAACCGCTGATAATGGGTAATGACGATCATGGCGCGATCATTCCGTCGCAGGGCATTGACCCCGCTCGCCACGATTCGCAAGGCATCGATATCGAGTCCAGAATCGGTTTCATCGAGGATGGCCAGCTTCGGATCCAACACGGCCAGCTGCAAAATCTCGTTGCGCTTTTTCTCGCCGCCGGAAAACCCCTCGTTCAGGGGCCGGTTCATGAGCGTTTGCTCCATTTCCACGAGTTTCATTTTGTCCTTGATAAGCGCAAGAAACTCCATGGCATCCAACTCGTCGAGCCCCTGATGCTTGCGAATCGCGTTGAGCGCAGCTTTCAGAAAGTAGGTTGTGCTCACTCCCGGAATCTCGACGGGATACTGAAAGGCCAGAAAAATTCCTTCACGGGCTCTTTCCTCTGGGCTCATGGCCAGAAGATCCTTGCCGTCATAGATGACCTCACCCTCGGTCACTTGATAATTTTCACGTCCAGAAAGAACATGGGCGAGGGTGCTCTTGCCTGAACCATTGGGCCCCATGATCGCGTGAACTTCTCCGGCACCGACCTGCAGATCGATGCCGCGGAGAATTTCCTTCTCCCCAACTTTGGCACGTAGATTCTTAATTTTCAGCATTGCGGTTCCCTCGAGACGTTCTCTTTTTAGCCCGCTTTCTGCATCTTGTTGAGCCGCCCTTTGAGTCCCTGCCTGTCGGCGATATTCGCAATCGATACGCCTGCGAGAAAAGTTGCCAAAAGGTTTTGAGCTTCTTCCCAAATCGACTTCTGTGAGCAGACGGAACAATACGAGCAATAGTTAAGCCCTTTTTCGAGGCACTCCATCAGCACCAAGGGCCGCTCGACCGTTTCGTAAACTTCCTTAATACTGATGGTCGTGGCAGCCTTGGCCAGCGTAAATCCGCCTTTAGAGCCAATATGCGAATGCACCAAGCCGCCGGCCACCAGATCCTTCATGATCTTCGATAAATAAAAGGAAGGAATATCCTGGCTCTTTTCGATATCGGCGCGGCTGACGATCTTTCCATCGGTTTGGCCGGCGAGATATGACAGTGCGCGAACGGCATAGTCGACCCGTCGTCCAACGTTCATCAGGGAGCTTCGCTCTATTCTCGACTGCGAGCGTTTCATAAACCTTTCTTTGAATATAGACTCCTTAGGTCTCCTTTGTCAAGTTGGCTGATTGCCCGCTGCTTTTTAGAGCAAATTCAAGCCTTTCCCCAGAGCCGAGCCTATGCTAAGTAAATCCCATGTCGATTCTCAAAGTCGCGCGCCTCGGACATCCGGTGTTGCGCCAGACTACGGAATCAGTCTCGCCGCAGCAGCTCAGATCCTCCGAAATACAAAAATTCATCGACGACATGATCGCAACGATGAAGGAGTATGACGGCGTAGGACTGGCCGCAAATCAGGTGCACGAACCAACACAAATCGCCGTTCTCGAGGTCGCTGACAACCCTCGCTATCCCGAGAAGCCCAAGGTCCCTTTGACCGTCCTCGTCAATCCGAAGATCACGCCGGTGACGGAAGAAGCGGAGAGCGATTGGGAAGGCTGCCTCAGTATTCCCGATTTACGAGGCAAGGTGCCGCGCTACAAGAGCATTCGTATTCAGGCGTTGAATAGAGAAGGTGAGGAGGTGGACTTTATCGCGCACGCCTTTCACGCGCGCGTAATTCAGCACGAGTGGGACCATCTAAACGGAAAGGTTTACCTTGACCGCATGCGCGATCTTTCCAGCCTTTCCTTCCTGACAGAATTCGCTCGCTACGCCATCCGCACGTAAGCATTATTGTGTTCCACCCCGGTACGCGTTAAGGTCGGCTATGGATTTTTCCCATCTGCAAATCTCGCTCGAACGGCTACTTTCCACCGTGACGCCGGTTACCGGCCGCATCCTGGATCGAGCTTTGTCCGGAAGTGAAATCGCAGTTGACGAAGCCGCGCACCTCTTTGACGTTGATGGTTCGGAACTCCTGGCCATGACCGCTGCGGCAGATCATCTCCGGTCTGAAACCGTCGGCAATATCGTTACCTATGTGATTAATCGCAATATCAACTTCACCAATGTTTGCGTCAAAGGCTGCGGCTTCTGCGCCTTCAGTCGCGGCCATTTGGCCGAAGAGGGATACTTTTTGCCTACCGAAGAAATCATCCGCCGTGCGAGTGAAGCCCGCGAGCTCGGAGCCACGGAAGTCTGCGTCCAAGCAGGGTTGGCTCCCGGTATGGATGGTTGGCATTACGTCAAACTTTGTCGCGCCCTGAAAGAGGCGCTCCCCGACCTCCACGTCCACGGCTTTTCTCCTGAAGAAGTGCTCTATGGGTCGACGCTTACGGGCGTGACGATTGGCGACTACCTCTGGGCATTGAAGGAAGCTGGCGTTGGCAGTCTTCCGGGCACATCGGCCGAGGTGCTCGTGGATGACATACGACAGCAGATCTCACCGGGCCGCATCACCACCACCCAATGGATCGACCTGATCCAGACAGCCCATGCGGTCGGGATACCGACCACCTCGACCATCATGTACGGTCACATCGAATCGTCTCATGATAAGGCCGTTCACCTCGGGATCTTGCGAGACATTCAAAAGCAAACCGGCGGCATCACCGAGTTCGTGCCGCTGAGTTTCGTATACGAAGAAGCGCCGATGTTTCATCGTAAGCGCATTTCTGCGCTGCGCCAGGGAGCCAGCGGGGCCGAGGTCATGAAGATGTATGCCGTATCACGCCTCATGCTGAACCGATGGATCCCCAATCTGCAAGTATCGTGGGTCAAGGAAGGTCCCAAGCTGTCCCAGATCGCGCTCATGGCCGGGGCCAATGATTTCGGCGGCACGTTGATCAATGAGAGCATCTCTACGGCCGCGGGCGCGGGTTATGGTCAACTCATGAAGCCTGCACAGTTTCGCAGCTTGATTCGGGAGATGGGACGCATCCCAGCGGAGCGCTCAACGACGTACCAAAAGATTCGCGTTTTCGAAAGCGAAGACAACGCAATGAACCTGCTCGACCAGGTGGAGGACCCCGCGCAGCGTTTCGGTTCGTATCAAAATCTTATTCGGTTAGAAGCGTACCGCTTTCGGGACTTCTATCGGGAGCGGAAACACCCGAAGCAATAAAGCTCCTCTTCCCACTCCTCGAACCTTCTATAGCCTGTAGCACCCATGGAGGGTCATCCAGAGCAGTTTGAGACGATTGGTAATCGGCTCGGCTTCCGCATCGTCGAAGACACCGCAGGAAAACTTCGACTCGTCTGGCAGGGAGCGCGGTTTCCGGCCTTTCTCTGTTTCGGCATCGCACTTCTGCTTCTCTTGGTCTCGATTCCCATTGTGGAAGCCATTCGACTTCGAGGTTTTGTCGGCCCTGCGGGTGCGCTCTGGTACTTCCCCCTTATGAACCTGATCCTCTTCGCCATCTCCCTTTATCTCCTCTCCCAAAAACGAACGATCGTTGTTGATGCGATTAGACATAAAGTGACGCTTACCCGGAGGACCGTTTACGTTACCACAACGCTCTCAACGTCCTATTCCGAAATCGAAAAAGTTAGACTCGGGATCGACCAAGTTTACAGTGGTTTTGCCGTGGCCGGATCTTCGGCTGCGGAAAGTTTTCCGGTACCCGCGCTGCGCCTCTTCACGACGGGCGGACAATCGGTGCTGCTCGATCGGGGCAGTCGGAAGAAACTCCAGGATTTGGGAAAACGGATCAGCGACCGGTTAACGAAGCCATTCGAAATCGATCCGGCACTCGGCGTTTAATCAAGACCGGCTTATCGGCTGCCAGGAATGATCGATCGAAGCGGAGAGAACTGGTTTCAAGAAGTAGGACGGCGGACAAGAATCTGGTGCAACTGACCAACGGCTTTCTTTATACCTTCGTGAGCGAGCTGTTCGGCGGTCAACCACCGCACACCGCGTTGGCCGATCTCGCCAATGGCGAGGATATTTTCACTCAATGATTTTTGTGTTTCATCGAAACGAGCGGACCAAACGACATCACCGCGGCGAACGTCCACGAGATCCAGCACGAAAGCAACCGAGGCCGGGCTCTTTATACCCCATTCATCTCCAACTCTTTCACGGAAACGCTGGATTCTACCGGTTATGACGGCGTCAGCGTAAACTCGCTCGCCGATTTGTTTAAGTCTCGCCGCTTCGCTGGAGGCCCGGACCGACTGCCCGATTTCCCGCACTTCGCTTTCGGAGACGATCTGCCAATTCGACATGGAGGCCATGGTGGAATAGAGCAGCCTGGCAAGACTATCCGGAGCTTCCCTTTCCGAGGTCTTTGCTTCAGCGGATGCGTGCGGCGCAAAGGGGCCGGACGGCTTTGGTTCGGGAGCGATCGATGCGGGTGCCAAGACCGCGATTCTTCTGATCTTACGAGCCTCTAAGTCCGTTGAGTGCCTGCTTTGAAGATTGCCGGGACCAAAGCTGCAACCAACAGTCAGAAAGAACAGCAGGGCGAGGGTCTTTAGCATCACAACTCCGTCAGAAAATAACAGACTACGCCGGTTGTCTCAACGCGGCAGGAAGACCGCTTCATTCAACAATCGTGGTGCGAATTCCCAGCTCACGCAGCTGCTTTGGCTCCACCGGCGACGGCGCGTCAGTCAACATGCAGACCGCGCGCTGGCTTTTGGGGAAAGCGATGACGTCGCGCAGAGATTTTGCCCCGCTCAAAAGCATCGCAAGCCGGTCAATACCAAACGCGATTCCGCCATGGGGCGGCGCGCCAAAGCTGAGCGCGTCGAGAAAAAACCCGAACTTCGATTCGGCCTCTTCCGGACCGATGCCCAGGTGCCCAAGGATTTTCCTTTGCAAATCGACCTGATGGATACGGATGCTGCCACCGCCGATTTCGACACCATTGAGCGCCAGATCATACGCGTTCGACCGCGCTTTGACCGGCTCTGAATCCAACAGCGGGAGGTCTTCATCCAACGGTGAAGTAAATGGATGATGTAACGCAACGTAGCGTTGCTCCTCCGGATCGAAATCCATAAGCGGAAAATCAACGACCCAGACCAACGCGTATTCGTCCCCCGGAATCAAAGCGAGCTTTGCACCCAGGTGCAATCGCAGATTTCCCAACGCATCGTGAACGATCCTCGCCGTGTCGGCCAGAAAGAGAATGATATCGCCGATCTTTGCACCAGACACCTTCTCGACCGCTTTCTGTTCAGAGGCAGACAAAAATTTCGCAATCGGCGATTGCCATCCCTCTTCCGTCAACTTGGCCCAGGCGACACCTTTGGCGCCGAAGGTGGCGGCAAGCGGAGTGAGGTCATCCAAATCTTTTCGTGAAAGCTCGCCGCCTTTAGGAATACAGAGTCCTTTGACCACGCCTCCGGTCTCGATGGCTTGCGAAAATACCTTGGCTTGGCAGCTGCGGAGAGCCTCCGTAAAGTCACTTAACTCCAATCCAAAGCGCGTATCCGGCTTATCGGAGCCATACCGAGATATCGCCTCCTGCCATGTCAAACGACGGAATGGCTTCTGAAGTTCAATGCTCTTGAGCTCTTTGAAGAGTACGCACATCATCCCCTCGACGACGTCCATGACCTCTTCTCTGTTGACGAAAGACATCTCCATGTCCAGCTGTGTGAACTCCGGTTGCCGGTCGGCGCGGAGGTCCTCATCACGAAAGCATTTGACGATCTGAAAATAGCGGTCCAAGCCGCCAACCATGAGAATCTGCTTAAACAACTGCGGCGACTGCGGCAAGGCATAAAATTTCCCGTGGTAAATACGGCTCGGCACGAGGTAATCCCGCGCCCCCTCCGGCGTGCTCTTGGTCAGCACGGGTGTTTCGACGTCAATGAAACCCAAGCCGTCCAGATAGTCACGGATCAGTTTCGTCATCCGATACCGCAGCAACAGATGGGCAACGCTCTGAGGCCGCCGCAGATCCAGATAACGATATTTGAGCCGCGTGTTTTCGTTGGCGTCAGTTTCGTCTTCGATATTAAACGGCGGCACCTGGGACGCGTTGAGAAGTTTCACTTCTTTGCCGAGGAGCTCCACCTCGCCCGTTGCCAGTTGAGGATTCAAGGTCTCCGCCGGACGCTTGGCCAACGTGCCGCGCACGGCGATCACGTCTTCGGAGCGCAGCTGCTTCGCCTTTTCATGAGCCGACGCATTGAACGCGGGGTTGAAAACAACTTGAGTGATACCGCTTCGGTCGCGGAGATCGACGAAAATAAGACCGCCATGGTCCCGTCGCGTCCGCACCCACCCGGCGAGAATCAGTTCACGGCCTACGCCTTGGGCCCTTGGCGCGCCACAATAGCAACTGCGTTTCCAATCGCCCAGCGCGTCGCTGAAAGCTCTTTCCATCGCCATCAGTTCGCCTTCCTCGCCATCAACACTGTTTCGATTTTTTCGAAATCGACCTCTTCTTGTTCTTTGGTTGCCATACGACGCAGTAAAGCTCGCCGTTTCTGCAGTTCATCATCGCCGACTATTAAGACCGAATCCGCCTTGAGTTTGTCGGCGCGCCTCATCTGACTTTTTAGGCTCCTCGCTTCGGCTTCGAGCTCCACAGACAAGCCCCTGCGGCGCAGACGATGCACGGCCGGAAAGGCCCAATCCCGCGCCTGAGCGCCGATCCAGGCGACATAAAGCGCCGGTCCGGCCGGCTTGCTGCCTTCCTTCGCGCGCAGGAGAATCGCCAACCGCTCGACGCCAATCGCAAACCCGACGCCGGGAATCGCCGGTCCGTCCAACGCTTCGACGAGACCGTCATAGCGGCCGCCGGCCGCCACCGCATTCTGCGAGCCCAACTGATCGGTGGTCCATTCGAAGGTCGTGCGGCCGTAGTAATCAAGGCCGCGCACCATGCGAGAATTGAGAACGTACGTAACGGCGGCTTCGGCCAGCAGACGCTGGACGTCCACAAAATGAGCACGGCAGTCTGCGCAAAGGCTATCAAGTATCGACGGAGCTTCCCGTGTAGCCTCCACGCAAGCGGGTTCCTTACAGTCCAATACCCGGAGCGGATTGCGTTCCATCCGCCTTTGGCAATTTGCGCAAAGCGAGTCTTTCTTTCGTCTCAGGAAGGCCAGCAACTTTTCGCGATAGAGCGGTCGGCATTGAACGTCGCCGAGCGAATTCAACTGCAGCGTGACTCGATCAAGCCTGACCGCGCAGAAGAAATCCTGCAAGAGGAGCAGAATCTCCGCATCGATGAATGGATCGCCGCGCCCCAGCGCCTCAGCCCCGATCTGATGGAACTGGCGCATTCTCCCCTTCTGCGGGCGCTCCCGTCGGAACATGGGGCCGATGTAATAGAGTTTTCGCACCGGCTCGGTTTTATACATCTCCGATTCAACATACGCGCGCACCACGCCGGCGGTGCCTTCTGGTCTCAGCGTGAGCATGGAGCCCTTCGCGTCCTGATCGGCAAAAGTGTACATCTCCTTCTCGACAATGTCCGTCGTTTCGCCGATCGAACGACTAAAAAGCTCCGTCTTTTCCAAAATAGGAATTCTAATTTCGGAAAAGTTATAGGACGAGAACACCTGGCGGGCTTTTTCCTCGATAAACTGCCAACTTTCGACCTCTCCCGGAAGGATATCCGAAAATCCTTTTATGGCTGCAACTTTCATCTCGATCTTTGTAACCTCACTCCCATACACCATAAGAACCTATAGAGGTCAAGCAAAGGACTGAAAGGGTATGTATGTTTGGCGTAGTCAAACAGCGTTAGCCTCTGCCCCTATTGACCTCTTTGAGCAATTTTCGCGTCGTACGGATTGGCGTTTTTAGTCTTATTAGTCTCGGCTTCGGGCGTTATATCGAAACACTCGGCTGCGCCGCGTCGTGCCATTGAGCTCCGCAAAAAGAAACCCACGAAAAACCATAAAATAGGTAAGGCAAAGGCCGAATCCAAAGGCGATGGCGAAAAGTTGCAGGAATCCCGGCAAGCCGGAGGTCAGGACTTCAAGGACGCGAAACAGAAAAAATCCCGCCACGGTCATCAGGATATTTGGCAAGAACCATTCGATCCAGTTTTCCACAATAAAGTTGTAACTAGCGCCGAGTAGCTGAATGCCGGACGATCGAGTTTGATAAATACACTCCGGAAGCGGGTTAAGAAGGACGTATAAAGCGATTTTGATCAACATATAGATGAGAGCGCCGTTTGGAACCGATGCGAGAGCGACAGCCGCCACCCGCATGGGAATCCATAGGATAAAGGCGATTAACAGCAGCTCCCAAAAATAGACCCTAAAGCCCTTGATAAAATCGTTAAGGTTCGCCACCCCGATCTTTACCATATTCTCCAGGAGATGGAGGCCGGAGCTCAGGCACGCTTGGGTTGCCAATCCGAGGATCAGGCCACCAACAAAACCGAGAGGGGTGACGACAAATCCCACCAACGATAAGCCTACGCCATACGCCAGTGGGGCGAAACTGATCACCCAGTTCTCCGCCACGCAGCGGAACGAACGACGGAGGGCGGCAGCATAGATCCAAAGCGTCGCCTGCACGATTTGCATAGACACGTGGTATACCAAAAAAGAGTCGAAAGTTCAGCGAGCCAAGCCGCGGTTGGTAAAGTTATCCGGTCCGATAAACATATTTTGCGTACCCTCTTGCGTTGTGATGAAAATGGTAAAGAATAGCTATAGGAAACCTACTCGATCGATTTTGCCGGCGACAATTCATGGTCGCTGGCGAGGACTGTTTTCACGTGCAAGAAACATTAATCAATTCAATTTTTCAGCCGGACTCCCTGGCCACCGCACAGTTTGAAGACACGATACACCGAGCCACCCCGCTGGAGCCTGAAAAGAAGCTGTTGCTCGCTGTCTTGGAGGACGCCGTGATGTGTTTTCAAGACAACCTTTTTGCACGTGAGAGGAAGAAACGACAGCTCTTTGAGGAAACCGAAGAGTGGATCTTCACCGAGCGAAGTGAGCGATTATTCGCCTTTGAGGGTCTCTGTCATTCACTAAACTTGGATCCTCACTACATTCGGCACGGCTTGCGGCAATGGCAAGAGAGCCGTTTGAATAGACCAACTCGTCTGGCGTTCAAGGGTCCGAAAGCAAAGAAATCCACGCCTATAAAGGCAAAGTCCGCAAGCAGCAAAGTCTCTCGGCCAAAAACATTTCGGCGGAGACCCTCCCCGAGCCGAAACCTTCCGCACACAATGTTTTCAAGGCTGCGGACCTAAGCTCTTCCTCTTCTTTTCCTTTTACCCTAATCGCTTGCAATAATGGGCCTTTTCTTGTGATGTTTCTGAGATTCGGTGAATAATTCGAACGCCATTCCCGCGAAAGTGGACCTCGGGGCAAGGCTTCCCGCCGGGTCAACTAAATCCTCACCAACTGCGGCGGGAACCTATTCAAGCAGCGCGGACCGTTGGCTGTCACGACGAAACTGTCCGCGAGAAACAGACCACGCGTCTTCTGCCTATCGATAATGTGCATCTGCAGCGTGAACATCATACCCGACTGGTAAACGAGCCGGCCTTGTTCGTCGTAGAGAAATCGGTCTTCGGCGCTTTGCGCTCGGTCGGGACCGATCTGCGGCTCGTGTCGCGGATTGGCGCCGAGCATGCCTTGGAGATAGCCGCCATAAACATCGTAGCCGGTGTCATGAATGAACTTGCCCGCTTCGACGGAGTCGCTGCTGGTTTTATTCGGCCAAAGCGTTGCCGCAACCCGCTTGTATCCTTCGAGAGCAATATCGAACATCTCGCGATACTCCGGCGTGGGTATTCCTGTGACTACGGGTTTTCCTGTTTGCGCTTCATAACCATTGTAGAAGATGCCGAGCTCGTTGTTGATGATGTCTCGCTCGCCGACAATTCGCTCCACCGCTCTTGGCCGTTGATCGTTGAGGTCTGGGTCAAGCATCGGAGCCGACGCGACCTGAATCATTCCCATCTCGCCGCCAGTTTTGAGCACGGCCTCATGGACGATGCCGAAGACCTCGCCTTCGCTCATTCCGGCCTTCACGCGCCGGACCAAGGCTTGAATGCCGATGTCTCCGAGCTCAGCAGATTTTTCCAGAGCGGCGATTTCTTCGTCGCTCTTGATCAGCCGGAGGGCGATAAATTCCCTGGTCACAAAAACAAATTCCGCCTGCGGTAGCTTGGCATTGAAGAAGTCCCAATGGTTTTTGGGAATCGAGGTGTAAGGATCATACTCGACAATGCCGATCCTGCCCTTATCGAAACCTCGATCCTGAAGGGTTTGAACGATCGCGCTCAATACGTTCGGTTCGCCGACAATGATTTCCCGCACGGCAGTGCGCGCCAGCATACCGCCGGCGAGCGAATGGCCCGGACGAACGATAAGGCACGGATGACCTTCTTTCGGGAACAAGCAGTAATTGGCCATTTCGGCCTTGCCCACCATATTTGTCACATAGCGAAAGTTGAACCACAGCCGGCCGTAGGCCGCGGAGCCGCCGATGATCAGCAGGCAATCCAGCCTCATCTCGCGCATCATCTTACGAATGTTTTCATAGCGGCGCTGATATTCGGTAGCGGAGAACCGCGGATAGGGAAAGCGGTTGTACAATCGCTCTAGTTCTTCATGAGATAAAAGCATTCAACTTCTCCTAATATATAGTGATTGAAAGGAACTGGCTGCGAAAACAAAAACTTACGGTAAAGCCGACAAACAAACCGGGTCGTCGCGGTCATTCAACGTTGTACAGTCTGGCGCAATTGTCCCAAAGAATCTTGCGTCGGCTGCTGTCGCTGATGGGTTCAATCCGAAAGAACTCATCGAGTGCAGACGGAAAATGGGCATCGATATGCGGATAGTCTGTGGAAAGCAGGATATTGCCGTCGCCGATTCGTTCAATGACATCCGTCACTAGGTACTCATCCGGATCCATCGAAATGAAACAATGCTCAAGGAAGTATTCGCTCGGTCTTCGTGACAGCGGAACATCGGCGAGTGGCCCATGCAGTTTTGCCCGTTCATCCAGACGGTACAAGAGCCAAGGCAGCCAGGCGCAGTTGCCTTCCAGGAAGGCGACACGGAGCTTGGGAAATTTCTCCAGGACACCGCCCGCGCAGAAGCTCGACACCGCCAGAATCAATTCAACCGGATTGCGGAGGGCCAAAGCAACGATGTTCGCGTTGGGATGACCGAAGAATTTGTTCGCCACCTGATCCTGCTTGGGCCGCGCGGGGGGATGAAAGCAGAGAGCGACGCCGAGCTTTGAAATTTCCTCCCACAGCGGATCATAGTACCGGTCGTGTATCCGTTTGCCGTTCACCGGTTCCGGGCATAACGATACGCCGGCGGCTCCGAGTTGGGTGACAACACGCCGTACTTCTTCGACAGCCAGGTCGACGTCATGGAGCGTAATCAAGGCCGCAGCCTTAAGACGGCGTGGATTTTCCTTGCAGAAATCCGTGATCCAGTCGTTCCAAGCCTTACATAGATCATTGGCGTAGTCCGGCTCGAAAGTGTCATCGCAGTGCAATGGGGACGTCCGAAACAGGACGGCCAAATCCAATCCTTCTATGTCCATAGCCTGCAGCTGTGAGACCGCATCGTAGTC
>DASQUN010000823.1:0-7411 GCA_035641275.1 Candidatus Udaeobacter sp.
CTTAAACGGAGCGTCGGTGCGTATGAAATGCAGCACGTCATTCTGTTCGGGCGAACCGATCCAGCTAAATTTGGACCAATCAAATTTGGTTTCAGGCCGACCGACAAGTTGGTCGAAATAAAGCGCGGGATTGAAGGCGCCTAGGGTTAGACCATCGGGTTTGGCCACGCCATAGACATAGTTAGCGGCGACAGCTCCACCGGCGCCTGGCATGTTTTGAGGAACGATCTCGGGGTTACCCGGGATATGCTTGCCCAGGTACCGCGCCGCAAGACGCGCCCAAAGATCGTAGCCGCCGCCGGCGGTGGTACCGATAACGAGCTTTATGGTCTTGCCTTGATAGAAAGGAGCCTGGGCGTAGAGGTCAACGGTTTGACCCATAAGCAGGAAACCAAGGAGAAAGAGCGAAGCTAGATGCGTCGCTCTTTTCATTAATCCCTTTTGCTCCATAGAATTCCGATGAATTATTCGCATGAACATTCTCCACACGATGATGGCCTAGTGTCGTGGAACTAAAGTTCGCAACATAAATCCGCGGGCCGCCCCACCCGTCATACCCGCGAAAGCGGGTATCCAGAAGTTGTTGATTTTCCTGGATTCCGGGTCGCGCTACCCCGGACTATGATCCGGGGTTGCCCGGAATGACGACTGAATTATTCAACGGATTTCAGGAGCACCATACTAGCCAGATTAGTAAATTTTCACTTGCCGATCAGCTTCTTGACCTTTTCGA
Organism: Candidatus Udaeobacter sp.; assembly: GCA_035641275.1. Classification (GTDB taxonomy): domain Bacteria; phylum Desulfobacterota; class Binatia; order UBA9968; family UBA9968; genus DASQUN01. Next base: position 734 of record DASQUN010000823.1, read on the forward strand.
CGATCTCCGGCGGCGCGGTCATCACTTCTTTTGCCAGGGAATCCAGTTCCTCGCCGGTGGAGGGATCGATGTCCAGCCGGCGCCTTTCCGCTTCCGCTCGAAGCGCAGGGTCGTTGATCGTCTTGTTAAATGCGTCGCGTATGATCTTGACCCGATCCGCTGGAACTCCCGGCGGGAAGACAAGCGGACGGCCAAACTCGTCGGCCGCCAAGATGACTTTTGCCAGGCTTCTGACGTTTTCAGCCGTCTTGTATTTATCCATCAGCTCGTTGAACAAAGGAACGTCCTTCAGCCTTGCATCGCGTTTGTTGCCGGTCTGATACAGAACGCGGACGAAATTTTTCTTGCGCCACGTAATAAACGGCTCGCGGGCGAAATAGGCATTAATGGTAAACGCCCGGCACTGCACTTCGCCGCGCTCGACGGCAAGATCGATATCCTGCCCGGCAACATAGCCCGAGACCACGTCGAATTTCGTTCCAATCGCGTCTTCCAAAAGCTTCGGCATATAGTAGGCGGACGAGGTGACGCCGGTGGCGCCGCACTTCGGCGGCGTCGACGCGGAGCGAACATCTTCAATCGTCTTGTAAGGCGTATCGGCGCGCATGTACATCAGACTGTTCGAGCTTACCGTGCTACCGATCCAGATAAACTTCGTCCAGTCAAATTTCACTTCCGGGCGCTTGACTAGTTGTTCGAAATAGAGCGCCGGATAAGTCGCGCCGAACGTCAAGCCATCCGGTTTGGCGATATTGTAAATTTGATTGGTGCCGATCAGCCCCGCGGCGCCGGCAACGTTTTGTATGATGATGTTAGGATTTCCCGGAATGTGCTTGGGCAAAAACTCAGCGACCAGACGCGGGTAGAGATCGTAAACGTCACCCGCCTTCGTCGAAACAATAATCGTGATGGTCTTGCCTTGGTAGAAAGGAGCCTGGGCGTAAACGTTGCCCGTCCATCCCAAGAGACACAAAAGGAGCAGAAGGATCACCATTTGCTTTGACCTCCTCGTGCAAACCTTGAGGCGAGGCGTTCGCGCGAACTTCGCTCTACGGCCGCATGCCAGGTTGCGCAACTCAAGCGCCGCTTATTTTCCCAGCATTTTTTGCACCCGCTGAACGACATCCGGAGGCGCGGACATGACTTCTTTCGCTAAAGACTCGAGCTCTTCACCGGTTCCGGGGTCCATTTCCAATCTTCGCTTCTCTGCTTCAGCCAGCAGAGCCGGATCCTTTACCGATTTGTTGAACGCGTCGCGCAGAATCTTCAGTCGGTCCGCGGGAACGCCCGGCGGAACCACGAGAGGACGGCCGAATTCACCCGAGGCCAGGATGACTTTTGCGAGGCGTCTCGGACCGTCAGGCGTCTTATATTTATCCATCATCTCATAAATCGTCGGCGCATCTTTCAATCGGACATCCCGCTTCTGTCCGGTCTGGAATAGCACGTTAACGAAATTTTTCTTACGCCAGGTGATGAAAGGCTCGCGGGCGAAAAAAGCTGTAATCGTGAACGCCCGGCACTGCAATTCGCCTCTTTCTACCGCCAGATCGATGTCCTGGCCGGACACATAACCCGAGACGATATCAAACTTGGCGCCGATGGTCTCTTCGATTAGCTTGGGCATGTAGTAGCCGGTGGATGTTACTCCCGTTGCTCCGCATTTAGGCGCCGTTGAGGCTTTGCGGACATCTTCGATCGTCTTGTAGGCCGTATCGGCACGCATATACATCAAGTGGTTCGAAGTAACGGTGCTACCGATCCAGCCAAATTTGTTCCAGTCGAACTTGACCTCCGGCCGCTGGATGAGCTGCTCGAAATAGAGGGCCGGGAAAAGCGCTGCTAACGTCAATCCGTCGGGCTTGGCGACATTGTAGACTTGGTTCGCCGCGATCAACGAGGCGGCGCCGGGAACATTCTGGATGATGATGTTTGGGCTTCCGGGAATATATTTCGGCAAGAACTCCGCCAGCATGCGCGGGTAGAGATCGTAGACATCGCCGGCCTTGGTGCCGACCAGGATGGTGATCGTCTTGCCTTGATAAAAAGGCGCCTGGGCCTGCGCGCCGGTACATAAAAGCAGGAGCACAAAGAGAGCGATTAAGAATTTCTTCATGCCGTTAACCTCCGTATGATTTAGCCCTTTTACCATCATGAGAACGACTTGCAAGGGCTCGTCGCTTAATTGCTGAGGATCTTTTTCACCCGCGCAATGACCTCGGGCGGCTGCGCTAAAATTCGATTCGCCAGTTTCTCCAGGCTTTCTCCGGTCGTCGGATCGATGTCCATTCTGCCTTTTTTGGCTTCAGCAATGAGCTCCGGATCCTTGAGGGCCTGCTCGAAAGCATTGCGCAGCAGCTTTATACGGTCGGCGGGGGTTCCCGGCGTGGCGAAGATGGGACGGCCGAATGACTCCGCGGCTAAAATAACGTCGGCAACGCGGCGGCTGTTTTCGGGCACCTTTTCTTTATCGAAGATCTCGCCGATGGTCGGAACGTCCGGTATGCGCTCGTCGCGCTTGTCTCCCGTAAACAGCAACACGCGAACAAAGTTTTTTTTCTGCCAGCTTAAAAAAGGTTCCCGGCCAAAAAACGGCGAAGCGGTCATGCCCCGGCACATGACCTCGCCCTTTTCGACTGCGAGATCAATTTCGGAGCCGCCCGGGTAGCCTAACACGGTATTGATCTTGAGCGGCGGGAGCGTCTCCTCCAGCAAGCGAGCCAAAATGAAGTCTGAGCTGACTGTTCCGGTCGAGCCGCATTTGGGCGGCTCTTTGGCATTTTTGACGTCGGTGATGGTTTTGAAGGGCGCATCGCTGCGCATGTATAAGAGCATCGGCTCTTTGACCGGCGAACCAATCCAGCCGAATTTTCGTATGTCAAACTTGACTTCCGCCCGGCCTACGAGCTGATCGAGATAGATACCGTTGCTTGGGAAACCTATGGTTAGTCCGTCGGGTTTGGCCACACTGTAAACGTAATTAGTAGCCACCACAGATCCCGCGCCGGGCATGTTTTGCACGATCATTTCCGGGCTGCCCGGGATGTGCTTAGGCATATGGCGGGACAAAAGTCTCGCCCAGCGGTCATAGAAGCCACCGGTGGTGAAGCCAACGACCACCTTGATCGATTTCCCTTGATAGTAGTGGGTTTGGGCGGAGAGGCGCGTGCTCGACGCCAGAATGAGACTAATAGCTAGAATCAGTATTCGCATAGAACCTTTCCCCTTCCTTCTCTAATTAGACGTATGAACCCCCGATACCAATGCGGGGCAGTGCGGCAGCCCTTGCTAAGTCGCCGCCGTTCACGAAATATGACTAGAAGTTCCTGAGAAGCCGGAGGACCTTGCCTGCTGTTTTGAGCTGCGGCCTCCCGCTGTGCGGAAGAGTCGGCTGGCATACGTTATTCCGTGGTGGCGCTGAGCGGTCCCGCAGTAACGACGCCTGCGACCTGCTGCCGGAACAACCCGATGTTTCAACTCGATCCCACCTCGTTCTGCTTGCGCATTACACTCCGATCCAGGTGAAGATTAGCCCTTCCGGAAACGGCAGAGTAAGGAGCCGTACGAAAAGTCCGTAAAATACCAGCCACGCTACGGCTGTGAGGAACAGGGAGATCGCCCACTTTTCTCCCGATTGGATCTTCAGGTAGGAAAAGACGAGGAGGGGGATGGTTATAGAGAACCCCAGCAACCAGACGCCGATGAAGAAACCCAAGATCCAGGAGAAAATATTGACCGTGCGGCGCCGGGCCACCAGCGGGTCAATCCCCTTGGTGAATTGAAAGTCCATCGGAGTCGGAGCGCCGTCGGAAGGCTGTTTGGCTTTGAATCCCCTCAAGTCCAAAATGACCTGAGCTATCGCCAGAATCACCATCGGGATACCGATGGCATAAGGATAAAGGCGCGCCTGGAGTCGCCATTCCTGCGCTTGATAGACGAACACGATGAAAAATATGAGCGCGCAAAGGCTGAAGATCGCCTGGGGTTTTATCTTCACAGGATTCTCCTTGCTAATCGTTCCATCCGTACAGCCGGATGGCGTTGCTGCGCATGATCTTGTCTTTCTGCTTGTCATTGATATCGTTCCGGCCTCTAACCGTCGATGTCATGTGGGGAAAATTGCCGTCCCAATGGGGATAATCGGACGCGAACAATAGCACGTCTTCACCGATTTTTTCCATAACATAGGGCACAGTGCTTTCCTCCGGCTCCGTGGCATAGAACCAGTTGCCGTTCGTCATATATTCACTTGGCTTTTTCTTCAAGAGCGGCGCTTCGGAAGCACGCTTCTCCCATTCCTCGTCCATGCGATCCATCCAATAGGGCACCCAACCGCAACCACATTCCAGGAAGGCGATTCTCAAATTGGGAAATTTTTCCGGTACGCCGCCGTACATGAGCGCGGCGCAGTCCAAGAGGGTTTCGAAAGGGCGGCCGATGGTGTGACGGAACAGGAAAGTATCAAAGCGAATTTCGCCCGCGGGTCCCTGCCGCGAATTGTGTATCAACAGAGGCGCGTTGAGCTTTTGCAACTCGTCATAAATCGACCAGAACATCGGCTGCCCGAGATGTTCTTTCATGCCGAAGGAGCCTACGGTGATGCCGACGAGCCCTAACTTGGTAATCGCGCGATTGACCTCTTTCAGCGCCGCATCGACGTCTTGAAACGGCACCAGCCCGACGGCCCTAAGCCGCGGGCTTTCAGCGCAGATGCTCGCAACCCAGTCGTTGTAGCCACGGCAGAAAGCCGCCGCGTAGTCTTTCTCCGGGAGCTGCGTCACACCGAATCCGCCGGTTGGAAACAACACGGAAATGTCGATTCCCTCTTTGTCCATGTCGCGCAGTCGAGTCGGCACGTCGGTGATGTCCATGCCGAGCTTCCCGTACATGCTCGAATCCCAGACGTCGTTGGGCAAGAGCGAGCCCTGGCGTCTGCAATACGGCTCCTCCATAAATTTCCGTATATCTGCGTCGCGGTCGCGAACATGGCCGTCCGCATCGATGATCTTGACGTCGGCTAAATTTGGAGCTGTCATTAAAACCTCCTTAAGACTAAAAATCAGTAAGAACTATTGGACTATCGGCAAGGCTACCGGAGTAATGAGAAATTGGCAGTGTGTAAGTCATTTCGTGTTCTTACGCATCGCTACATCACTCCATCATCCGATTACTCCGATCTCATGCCGCGAAACGTACCTGTGCTGGATTCAACGCGCCATACTTGGCTTTGTTGGCGGTGATCTCCAATGATTCCGGGATTCTCTCAATGCCTTCGAGCTTGTGAGTGATCATCGGGTCGATCTTGATGCGCTTCTGCGCGATCAGCCGAGCGGCCAGAACCATATCCTTGGGAGCCGCCAGCTCCGGGGGAAACATGTAAGTTACCCTCTTGGCTCTGAGATAATTAAAGTCGAGCGTCACCGGCTCGTGAAAATGGGGGATGCTCAGGATCTTTCCGCCCGCTGCCACGCATGCCACCGCGTCTGTAACCGTCGAGCCGCCCGAGAGCCCCATCTTCGGGCTGCCGCTGGCCGCTTCGATGACATGAGGCACGCCTCTGCCGTGGGTAATTTCCATCACGGCCTCGACAACGTTTTGTTTCGCCGCGTTGATGGTAATATCGACGCCCAACTTCCGCGCCATTTCCAGAATATCATCGCGCCGATCCACACCGATAACGGTGTCAGCGCCTGCCGCCTTCGCAGCCTGCGCGCTATTCAATCCCATGACGCCCTGACCCAAAATGAGCACGGTATCTCCCAGGGTCACCCCGAGCGCCTTCACGTCGAAAATGCAGCTCGTCAGCGGTTGGATCGCCGCGACTTCCCAGTCACTGACGCCGTCAGGCATCTTCGCCAGGGCATCCAGCGGTATGGAGGCGTATTCGGAGAAACAACCGGCGAAGTCGCGCCCAATGGTTCCAATGTGCGTGTGCGTGGCCCCTACCCGATCGCCGGCCCGCAATCCGTATGGGTTTTTTTCGTCGACTTCGACGATCTCGGCGCAGAACTCGTGACCAAAGAGTTGTCGAGGACCCTGAGTGAGCGCTTTTTTTACTTTGTCATAGCTGTTGGAGCGCTCCCCATAGAAGAGTTGAACCTCAGTGACCGAGGGTTGCACCACCTTGGTTTTGACGATCGCCCAACCTGGGTTCAAATCGGGATAGGGAACCGCCTCAAGTCGCATATCGCTAAACGCATAGGTCAACCAGCCTTTGACGCTGCGCATGTTAAACGCTCCTTGTGTTCGCAAAACCGATTACCACACGGCCGAATCACAGGTCAACGGCGGTGACTGTTTTTTTGTCGGATTAAGGTGTGATAAGTGGAGGGTCAGTACGGAGCAAACAAAATCGTTCCATGGATTTCCGTCTGTCAGCAGAAGAAGAGGATCTGCGTAAATCGGTCGAGGCCTTCGTCCGCGATGAACTTTGGCCGCTGGAAACGGTATTCGAAAATGCCCCGGATATTTTCGAAGGCAGCCGTTGGAAAAGCCGGGCGAAGCTGAGCAGCGACCCGGAGGTGAAGCGCTATGTCGAGATTATGGAGGGTCTGGAAAGAATAGCCGAAGCGCGTGGTCTTTGGTATCTCGACGTGCCGCGGGAGTATGGTGGCGAGCAGATCAGCAACGTGGGCATGATCGCGATCACGGAGGAGCTGGAAAAGACCTCGATCCCGT
>DASQUN010000824.1:0-3703 GCA_035641275.1 Candidatus Udaeobacter sp.
CGCTAATTGGATCATCCTAGCCACCTCCTGCTTTTTGATCGGGACTGGCGCGTGAGTATCGCAAACCCAGGCGGACTGTCAAGCTGCTTTCTCCCGGGAGTCCGCCCCCGCGCACAGGTGACGCATGGAATGGGTTCTTACTTTTTCTGCTCCAATGCCTGTTTGACAAGTTCCTCTACCGGCTTCGAATCCATCCACTCCGGGTTCCACATGACAATATACTTCGTTCGGTCGCGGCGACGCATCATGGGATGCACGTCGGTTTTAGGGATATCGATCCTAAGCGAATCATTTCGTCCGGCGCTGTCGGGATCTCTCTGTACGGCCGTCTGACCGTCGCGGGAAAGCAGCCAGTTCAGCAAGACTTTGGCCGCATTGGGATGGGCCGGTTTATCCATCAGCGCGTAAGCGCCGCCAATGGGATCCAATCCGGCGCCCTCTTTCCAACCGGTGGTGTCCAGCACTTGTATGGGCAATCCTTGTTGTTTCGCATTTAAGGTGTCGTCGGACTGGCTGAAAAGAAAGATCGCAAACCTCTTTTGCGCTAGCCAGTCCGTCGCCTGACGATAATCGCGCGAAAACGTTAGCTCCATTTGGCCGAGAAGGCGTCGCAGATACTGGGGCCCGAGGTCCGGATTGTAATAGAGAAAGCGCGATCCATTGCGGCCCTCTCCCGTTCTGGGATCCGTAGCGACGATTTTTCCTTTCCATTTTGGGTTGAGCAAATCCCAATAAGACTTGAATTCCGCCGGATCGACGAGGTCGGTGTTGTAACTGCCGAATCGCACATAGGCGCTACCTGCCGATACAAAGAGATATTTGCCTTCCGGATCACCGTAATGATGTTTTCCTTGCCACCATTTTGACGGGTCTCGTACTTCGGGGAGGCTGAGAGCCGCATTTACAGGCTGCAACGTCTTGCCTCGATAAAGCGCATGAGCTGAAGTCATGCCGCAGCGCACCACGTCTGACAGATATTTTCCCGCGCGCCTTTCCGTCATGATGCGCGACACGACGTCACTGCAGGATGCCGAGACAACAGTGGTCTTTATTTTAGGAAATGCCTTGTTAAACTCGTCGAGGAAACGATGGCTGCCGCTCGCCGAATAAACCACCTCTCCTTCTAGTTCCGCGGCCTTGACGATTTTCTCCCAGTCGCTTTGCCAAGCTGATTCGCCGGAGAAGGCGGTACCCGCATGAACCGCCTGACCGAAAAAGAGCGCAAGAGCTAGAAGGAGGTTGAACGCGCGGCTTCGCATGCTCATAACAAGATTCTCCTGCTTTCCGGTCGAGCTCGTCGTCTGGCTCAGCTTGCGCTCTTTCGGGGATATCTCTGGATCAGGTACTGAAAGTTTTTATCGGCGAGCGTGTCAAGAGCATATTTGAGAAACGGTGCGCGCGCTACACTCACGCCACTGCGTTACGGGTCTTGAACTTCTGGTAAATCCACAACAAGAGAAATGCACCGACGATCGAACCGATTCAACCGGCTCCTTCGCCGGCCTCATACCAGCCCACCGCTTGGCCGGCATACGTCGCGACCACAGAACCGGCAATGCCGAGCAACGTCGTCACTATGATTCCCATGTTTTCCTTGCCGGGCATGATGAGTTTTGCAATCACGCCGACGATAAATCCGATGATAATGGTCATCAAAAGGCCAAACATGCGTTCCTCCTTTCAGTGCGCATCGTAGTCGGAGTATAGAACATCGAACCGATCACATTGCCCGCTAACCATCTAAAAAGTCCCATGGATATCGCCTCCTTTTGGATTGGCTATACTATAGAGGCAAAAACAAAACTTCCGGGTCGTGACCTTAGCAGCAACGACTGGGTGGAACAAGCCTCGAGTTGCTTGGTTTGGAGATCGTGTTGGAGGTCCACAGTAACAGACCTCCAAGCGCGCATTAGAATATCGCGGCCTCTTTACGCGTAAAATCTCCCCCCGCCCGTCTTTTTGCAAAGCGGGGTTTGACTCCTCGAACGAAACCTCTCCAGCACTCAAACGACAACACTTTGTGGACTAATGAAGGCGCCTGTGTTTTTATTAGATTTTCACGAGGTCATCAATGGAAATACAGCTCTTCGGATACTTTCGCGCGGCTCGATTGAGGCAATGCGCCGTCACTCTTTTTGTCATCGCGTGGTGCCTCACTGGAGGCTCGTCGTGGGCAGAGAACATCAAAGGCAATGTCCGGTACGTGGGCGCGCCGCTTGAAAGAAAAAAAGCCTCCGTGACGATTGATCAGTACGTGTGCGGCAAAGAAAAAGAGTCGGAAGACCTGGTGCTCTCCTCGAACAATGGTATCCGGAACGCCGTCGTCTCGCTGCAGAACATCCCGCCGGGCGGGAAGCGGGAGTGGAATTTCCCTGCCGCGAAGATGGATCAAAAGCAATGCTCTTTCATTCCGCGCGTCGTCCTCGTGCCGGTCGGCGGAACGGTAGAGTTTCTCAATAGCGACCGGTTGCTGCATAACGTCAGGAGCAATGGCAAGGAAAACCCCCCGTTCAACCGGGCGCAGCCGCACGCGCGCAGCATCTCATTCACCTTCAAACAGCCCGAACTGCTTCGGGTGGATTGCGATCTTCACTCCTGGATGCGCGGCTGGGTCGTGGTTGCCGAGCATCCGTTCTACGCGGTAACTAATGACCAGGGCGAGTTTGTCTTGGAAAATGTCCCGCCCGGAAAGTACACCCTGCAGGTCTGGCAGGAAAGTTTGGGAAACGTTAGACAGGAATTGGTTGTGGGCGACAAAGGCACCACGGCCGTCTCAGTGGGCATGGGCAAGAAGTAAAGCAGCTAACGCACTGCGATTTTTTTTGCGGCTTCCCAGCCCGCCGAATGGTTCGGTTCGGCGATCGCCCGAAGCGAGCCCCCTTCATCAAGCGCAATCGTAAAGGTCACTTTGGGAAACGAATAGACCGGGTGGAGATAAACACGGGCGATCTCGGCGGTGTTGATATATAGAGCGATGTAGCGGATCGCGTGCTCGCTCAGCGAAGGATGTTCGCCGCCGGCGCCGATGTTGACGGTCACATCAAACCACTGTCCCCGCTTGACCGAGTCCGGCGCAGTGATCTTCGGCGTATGTTTCGCATCGAAGGACTTGCGCAATTCCTTGAACTCGGGAGTAAACTGCTCTTCCTGCGCAGCCCATAGCCCCTTCCCACCGGCAACAAACACGGCCAAAAAAAGTCCGACCGCTAAGACCGTCCACAGACGAGACTGAGTAGAACCAGCTGTCATTCTTATTTCCTCCTGTATTTGAGTATCACGCTTGGAGTTACGCTACGCTTCGCGCCAGCCGAGGACGTCGTACGCCAGGACACCTTCCTGCTTTCCGGTCACTCGCAAAAGCCCTAGCTCGCGCACCTGCACGGCGTGCTTCACCCGTTCGTAGGTGTTCCCTGTGATCAGGATCTGTCCCGGTCCGGCATTCGATTCGAATCGCTGGGCGGTGTTGACCTCATTACCAATCACTGTGTAATCCGTTCTTCGTTCGGACCCTATGTTTCCAGCAATGACAATGCCCGTGTTGATTCCGATACCCATGTGTAAACGAATGTCAGGAAACCTTGCGAACGCGACGCGCGTCAATCTCTCCTGGACGGCGAGGGCACAGCGGACCGAGTTCAAAGGATCGTCTTCGCGATGAATCGGCGCCCCAAAGAACGCCATGAATCCGTCGCCGCGAAACTTG
>DASQUN010000825.1:0-4544 GCA_035641275.1 Candidatus Udaeobacter sp.
CAGCCGGCGGATCAACGGCAGGTGCGAGTCGAAGGAGAAAAGCGTGCAAATTGATCGGCGGCTGATTTCCCATTTCGATTGGACGCTGCTTCTGCTCGCGCTGACGTTGGTCTTTTTGGGGATAGTGACGATCTATAGCGCCAACTACAACATCACGGAAGCGCACGCCGGTGGATTGCCTTCGCGCCAACTCGTTTGGTTGGGCCTGGGCCTGGTCGCGATGTTGACGGCTCTCGCCTTTGATTACCATTACATCGATCGTGTCGCTTATCCCTTCTATGGGTTGATGCTCTTGCTGCTGGTTCTGGTCCTCTTTATCGGACATTCCGGCGGCGGCTCACAACGTTGGATTAATCTGGGCTTATTCCGACTGCAGCCGTCAGAGCCAGCCAAAGTCGCCATTGTCTTAATGATGGCCAAATACTTCCAGTACAGCGAGCCCGCGAAAGGTTATTTGTTGCGCGATCTCTGGGCGCCCTTCGTTCTGGTCGCGCCGCTCGTGATTTTGACCCTAGTGCAGCCGGACCTGGGCACGGCGATTATTTTGGGCGTGGTTTTTATTAGCATGATCCTGATGGGCGGATTGCGAATGCGTTCGTTTTTATACCTCGTGGGGGCGGGCTTGGCTTTTCTCCCCGCCGGTTGGCACTTTCTCAAGCCTTACCAGCGTGGGCGGATCTTGACTTTTCTAGATCCTGATCGCGATCCTTTGGGCGCCGGCTATCACGTGATTCAGTCGAAGATTGCCGTCGGCTCGGGCAGGCTTTTTGGCAAAGGTTATCTCGATGGAACCCAGAACCGGCTGGATTTCTTGCCGGCCCAGCATACAGATTTCATCTTTGCAGTTTTTTCCGAGGAGTGGGGTTTCGTGGGCTGTTTGGCGTTGCTGTTGCTTTATTTCGCTTTGATCGCTTACGCCGTAAGGCTCGTCGAGCGCGCCAAGGATCGCCTCGGTGCACTGCTCGTCTTCGGCATGATTGCCATATTCTTCTGGCACGTCATCATCAACGTCGCAATGGTCACCGGGATTATGCCCGTCGTTGGAGTGCCGCTACCCCTGTTCAGCTACGGCGGCTCGTCCCTGGCGTCGATGATGTTCGCGATCGGACTGATGATCAACGTCAGTATGCGTCGGTATGTTTTCTAAAGAAACTGGAGGGTTGGAGTGATCGAGCATTGGCCAAAAACGATCTGCAACCCTCTTCCAACCCCGCACTCCAATACTCCAGTGCGCCATTTTTCCTCCGCCGCTTGGGCGTGGTTTACTGCAATGCTTTTTCAATCGCACTCACGAGCCGCGCTTTCGGCACGGCGCCGACAATCTGTTCTTTGACCGCGCCACCCTTGAGAATGAGCAGATTGGGAATGCCACGGATGCCGTAGCGGGAAGCGGTGGCGGGATGATCATCAACGTTAAGTTTGGCGACTTTTAGCTTGCCTTCGTATTCGCCGGCTAGTTCTTCAACAATCGGCGCGATCGACTTACAAGGACCGCACCAGGGCGCCCAAAAATCCACCAGCACCGGCAGGTTCGATTGAATCACCTCTGTCTCAAAATTGCTGTCTCCAACCTCCGTAATCTTTGCCATGATCCTAGCCTCCTTAAAGTGTCGAAAGGAATTTGATGAGCGTACGGACGCCGAATCCGGTACCGCCTTTGGGACAGATGCCGGTATCCGATTCCGCAAATGCCGGCCCGGCGATGTCCAAATGCGCCCAAGGAATATTGTCCACGAACTCTTGCAAGATCAGGGCAGCGGTAATGGCGCCGCCATGCGAGCCACCGATATTTTTCATATCGGCGACGCTGCTTTTCAGATGCTCACGATACTCCCGGACCAAGGGTAGTTGCCATAGCCTCTCGCCCGTCGCCTCCGCACAGCGCATGAGCCGCTCCGCGAGCGATGGGTCGTTGCTGAAGAGTCCCCCCACCGCCGTACCCAGCGCCACCACGCAGGCGCCGGTGAGCGTTGCTAGGTTGATCATGTAGTCCGGTTTTTGCTTCGCGGCGAGCGCCAGGGCATCGGCCAGAATGAGCCGGCCCTCGGCGTCCGTGTTGAGGACCTCAATGGTCTTACCGTTCAGGTAGCGAATGATATCGCCGGGTTTTTGCGCATTTCCACCGGGCAAATTATCCGTCGTCGGAATATAACCTGTGACGTCTAGCTCGAATCCCAAGTGTGGCAGTCGACTCATGGTTCCAATGACCGCCGCGCCGCCGGACATGTCGAGCTTCATCGTTTCCATGGACTTGGCCGGTTTGAGCGACAACCCACCGGAATCGAAAGTGATCCCTTTGCCGATCAAGGCAACTTTCTTGCGCGGCTTGCCGGATGGCTTGTAACGAATGACGATGAACCGCGGCTCTTCATGGCTGCCCCGATTGACCGCTAACAAGCCTGTCAACTTCATCGCCTCGATTTTTTTCTTTCCCCAAACTTCCACCGACAGACCCCGGCCGCGGCAATGACGTTGCGCCTGCTCGCCCAAGAATCGAGCTGTCGTGATCGACGGCGGTTCATTGATGAGATCGCGCGCGAGGAACACGCCCGGAATGCTCGCTTGCACCATGCCTAAAGTCTTCTCCATGGCGGCGGTTTTTTTGAGACCGGGCTTGAAAAGCGTCAGCTGTTTCAATTCTATCGGCGGGGTTGAATTCGAGCGATACTTGTTGAATTGATACGAAGCGAGTGAAACCCCCTCGACGAGAGCACCGGCAGCGGTATCCGGTTCTCTTTCCGGCGCGAAGAACAGCGCCATCTCCTGAGCGCCGATGGCTAGCGCCTCCTTGCGGCCCCGCGCTCCCGCTTTTCGCCAAGTATCAGAGTCGGTCGCGTTTCCCACGCCCAACAGCAACAGTTGCCGGGCTGGCAGTGCGCCCGCGGTCGAGTAAAGTAACGTGCTACCCTCGACACCGCTGAACTTGCTTTTCTGAATCCGCTCGCGCAATCCGCCTTTCAGGCGGCGGTCGAGCGCGCGTATTGCCGGTTCCTCCAGCCTTTTTTCCTGGACCGGCAAAATTAGCAGATCGGTCTTGACGGTCTCGACGTTGGTGTCTCTGAATCTTATATCCATGGACGGGCTCTACCTGTTTTTTTGCCGAATCAGGGTCATGAATTCATTGCGGGTTTCCTGTCGCGTTCGAAACGCTCCGAGCAGAGCGCTGGTAATAATCAGCGAATTCTGTTTTTCGACCCCACGCATCCTCATGCATAAATGTTCCGCCTCGATAACGACGGCAACGCCCAGGGGATCGAGCTTTTCCATGATGGTAGTGGCAATTTGATTGGTCAAACGCTCTTGGACTTGCAGCCGGCGCGCGTAGACGTCGACGAGACGGGCAAGTTTGGAAATGCCGACGATTTTATGGTGCGGGATGTAAGCCACGTGGGCTTTGCCGAAAAAAGGCAACATATGATGCTCGCAAAGGGAGTAGAAGTCGATGTCCTTTTGCAAAATCATCTCCTCATAGTCTTCGGTAAAGAGGGCGTCATTGATGATCTGTCCCGGATCCATCTGGTAACCCCGAGTCAAAAAGGTCAGGGCCTGGGCAACTCGGGAGGGTGTTTTCAGTAATCCTTCGCGATCCGGATCTTCGCCCAAGGCTTTCAAGATGTGGCGAATCTGTTCTTCCATGTTGTTTGACTCCGTTCTGATCCGGGGTTTGCGTCTGATTAGAACGATGACTAAAGAAAGTCAGGATCAAAAAAATTAGCATTTAGCCCAGGGTAGGTCAAACTAAGCTGTCAAGAACCGTGGCAGTCAGAGCCTTCTTAAGAGCCAGTCGGGCGTGAAGCGAAGCACGTAAGAGTTAAGGAAGGTCATGTAATCGGTGAGCAAAAGGATGCCCACAACGACTAACAGAACACCGCCCATTACATGAATCGTTTGGATGTAACGACGGAAGCTCTGCGAAAACTGAAAGAAGGAATCGATCGCCAGAGCGCTGAGGAAGAAAGGCAAAGCCAGACCTGCGGCATAGGTCGTAAGCAACAGGGTCCCTCGGCTGACCTCTCCCGAAGTGCCGGCGAGAGCAAGAATGGCACCCAGAATAGGCCCGACGCAAGGCGTCCAAGCCACGGCGAAAGTGATTCCTACCAGCACAGAGCCCAGATATCCAGCCGGTTTGTCTTTTAGATTAAACTGCAAGTAACGCTCGAGCGCGGCTATCTTGAAAAGGCCAATAAGGTAAAATCCAACGACGAGTATAAACAAGCCACCCAGGATCCGGATGAGATTTCGGTAACCCAAGAAAAGACTGCCAAGAAAACTCGCAGAGGCGCCCAGAGAAACGAAAACCAATGAAAAGCCCACGATGAAAGCGATGGAGTTCAGCACCACGCGCGAACGGACATCGGTTGGCGCTTGGTCGCCGCGCATTTCATCCAAGGAAACACCGGAAACAAAAGAAAGATACGATGGAATTAAAGGCAATACACAGGGAGATAGGAATGAAAAGATTCCGGCAGCAAAGGCGACGAAGATACTAACGTCGGTCATCGATTACCATCGACCAGCTCTTTGATCAATTTTCGCGCGGCTGG
>DASQUN010000826.1:0-9779 GCA_035641275.1 Candidatus Udaeobacter sp.
CGAGGAGCTTCACGATGATCTCATAAGTACCGTCGCGCGGAGCGATACCGGTACCGCCATTGACGATAATCGCCTCAACCTGTCGGTCCGCGAGCGCTTCATGCAGAAGTGCTTCTATATCAGCCGGGTCGTCCTTGACGATTCGATAACCGACCACCTGGTGCTGTTCGTCGGCCAGCAAAGACTTGATCAATTGCCCGCTCTGGTCGGTGGTCTCGTCTCGGGTGTCACTGACGGTCACGACAAAGCAATGAATGCTTCTTTTGCCCTTTGCTTTGTGCTCTTCTACCGACATCGGCGCCCCTATCGTAGTTCAGGCGAAAAATATAACAGCCGCCTAGGGTGAATTCAAACTTCGGTCGGATCAATGCCAGCCTAATGAACGCCGCTTTCGGACCGGTCGAGACCCCATATTTTCCGTCCTTCTGAGCTTGTCTCTCTCCTGGTTCTGAGTTACAAGAGATCCGCTTATGAGGCGCATCGCATGGATAGGCTGCCGGTTCTCTGTTTCTATTAATAACAGGCCATTCCAGATATACTTGAGTGTGTCTTGATGAAGTTCCAAGTCTTAGGCTGTTCGGGGGGCCAGGTTCCCGGCTATAAGCTGTCCTCTTTCCTCGTGGATGACTCGCTCTTCATTGACGCCGGATGTGTGACTGCCGTCCTCAGTCTACGAGCGCAACAAAAAATCACGGACATCCTGGTCACCCACACTCATCTGGACCATGTCATGACACTCGGAACACTCGCGGACAACCTCTACGGCAAACGCCGAAAGAGTATCAATGTCTGGAGCATTGGCGAGGTGATCGATGGATTGAAGGAGTTCTTCTTCAACAACCAAATTTGGCCGGACTTTACGAGCATCACCGGCGCCGGGCAAGACGTTCCGGTAGTGAAACTTTGTAAGTTGCCTGAAGGCAGACCGATGCAGGTCGGCGTCCATTCCGTCACGGCAGTCCGCGTCAACCATGTCGTGCCCAGCGTCGCGCTGTTCATCGAGAACCGCAACAAAACTCTGCTCCATATCGGCGACACCGGACCCACACAGAAGGTTTGGTCGATTGCACGCGAACGAAGCAACCTCTGTGCGGTTGTTCTCGAGGCGTCTTTTCCAAACCACCTGCAGACGGTCGCTGACGCAAGTCGCCACCTTACGCCGCAGACGTTGGCCCAGGAAATCGAGAAGCTTGGAATGGATTCCATTCCGATTCTGGTCACCCATTTAAAACCGGAATACCGCCGCGAGATCATTGCGGATCTTCGCAGTCTTAAAAATGCCCGCCTGAAAATCCTGAAGGATGGAAAGGTATTGCGGCTGTAGCAGCTGCGGCCGGTTCGCTCGGCTCTTCTCATCCCTTGGAGCAATCTCCCAGTAGTCGATCCAAGCGCCTGTTCGCTGCTGTTGCCCCATTGTGGTGTTTCCGGCGAGTCTTCATCTTGCGCCGCCTCGCTCCGACGATTAAGATGATACCGCATGCATGCCGGCAACGAATCCTTTTCCCTCTACATCCACATCCCCTACTGCATTAGCAAGTGTCCTTACTGCGATTTTAACTCCCATGTTGTCGCGGAGATTCCGGAACACGCTTACACGGAAGCGCTGACCCGTGAGCTCGATCAGCACGCCGGGCGGGACGAATGGCGCAACAGAAGCATTCAAAGCATTTTCTTCGGTGGCGGGACACCTTCGACCTTTCACCCGCAGAGCATCGACAAAATTCTGCGGCAAGCGACTGCTAGATTCGATCTTCTGCCGGATTGCGAGATCACACTGGAGGCCAATCCAGGCACAGTCGATAGGGCCCACTTTGTCGGCTACCGCGCCACGGGCGTAAATCGGATCAGCATAGGCGTGCAATCGTTCCAGCCCCGCTTGCTCAAATTTCTCGGACGCGTTCACTCGGCCGATGAGGCCAAAATCGCCTTGCGCGTGGTGCGGGAGGCCGGATTTGACAACTTTAGCCTCGATCTCATCTATGCGAATCCGGGCCAAACCTTGGAAGAACTGAGCACGGACCTCGAGATCGCTCTGAGCTTCGGCTCGCCTCATCTCTCTGCCTATAACCTGACTATTGAAGCCGGGACGCCGTTTCATCACGAATTTCTTAGCGGCAGGATCGCGCTTTTAACCGAAGAAGAAGAGATCGCGATGGCCGAGCTGATCGAACAGAAACTCAAGGAAGCAGGCTTAGAACGTTATGAGATTTCGAACTATGCTCGCCCTGGCTTTCACTCGCGCCACAACGTGAATTACTGGCAAGGCGGCGACTACCTGGGTATCGGCGCCGGCGCGCACAGCTACAGAAAAGCCAAAACCGACGGAATCTACGGCCGGCGGTGGTGGAACGTACCGACCCCAAGCCGCTATATGCAGGCGGTTTCACGGAACGGGCAAGCGGTGGTGGAAACCGAGCAACCCGATATAAAGAAAGCCGCAGCAGAGTTCATGTTCTCCGGCCTAAGACTCACGGACGGCATTTCACTCGAGGCATTCGCCGCGCGCTTTGGTCAAATGCCCGTAGCCTTCTATCCACAAATCCCGGATTGGATCAGCGAAGGATTCATGGAAGAAGACCAAAACCGCCTCCGCCTCAGCCGCCACGGTTTTATGGTCGCCAATTCCATATTCGTGCATTTCGTCTAGCAGCACTCGAACGCGACCGCTTAATTTAATGAGGGAATTTTGATGAATTCACCGTCAACGAACGATTTGACACGACTTCGCATCGACCATATCGGCAGTTTGGTCCGACCGATGAAATTGAAAGAGGCCTTTGCCCGCCACGCTCATGGAGAGCTAAGTATTGACGCATTGCGCCATGCTCAGGACGAGGCGATTCACGAGGTGATCGCCGGACAGGAAGCCCACCGGCTTCCGGTCGTTACCGACGGTGAGTTTCGCCGACATAACTTTCAGGAAAGTTTTTCCGAGGCGGTGTCCGGTTTCGACGTACCGAAGAATACGACTCTCTACTATGAACAGCGCCAACTCAATCTCAATCCGCTCGAACGAGCGGAGCAGAACTTTGATGAGAAAGGCCCCGCGATTATCACCCGACGGCCTGCCGTCGAGCGGCTGAAGCTCGCGAGAAACATCCCTCTGGAAGAGTTCCGGTTCGCCCAAAGGGTCGCCACGAAGCCGGTGAAAGTCACGCTCATCGGCCCGGATCGGATCGCCCAGCGGTTCAAGTGGGAAGGGTCAAAGTCCGTGTACAAAGATCTCGATGAGTTCGTAGCCGATGTCGTGACTATCGAGCGCCGGATGATCAAGGAGCTGGTCGAAACCGGCTGTAAGTACATTCAGATCGACGCTCCCGGTTATACGGCGTATGTCGATCAAGTCTCATTGGAGCGAATGCGCTCCCGCGGCGAAGATCCGCAAAGAAACTTGGAGCGCTCTATCGAGGCCGACAATGCGCTCATTGAGGGATTTGCCGCCGTGACTTTCGGCATCCATATTTGCCGGGGCAATGCCCGCACCCTCGATCCCAAGACCGGCAAGCTCGTTGCGCAGTGGCACCGGGAAGGCCCTTACGACGGTATCGCCGAGCGGTTATTCAATGGCCTCAAACATCATCGGTTGTTGCTGGAATACGACAGCGACCGCGCTGGAGGTTTTGCGCCTTTGAGACTGGTTCCGAAGGATAAGATGGTCGTCTTGGGTCTCGTCACGACCAAGAGTTCAGATCTAGAGTCTCTCGACGAACTCAAACGGCGCATCGATCAAGCTTCTCGCTATCTGCCGCTCGACCAGCTCGCGCTCAGCCCCCAGTGCGGCTTCGGCGGTATCGATTCCAAGGCGATGAGCGAAGACGAAATGTGGCGGAAATTCGATCGGATCGTCGAGACGGCTCGCCAGGTTTGGGGATAGCTTCTTTGCTCGGCTAGAGTGGCACCTCACGCGGCTCCGGATCGCGATCGAGCGTGAATAGCTCCTGGGCACGTCCGATGCCGCGTAGCGCGTAGCGCCCGACCGAGACGAGCCGGCTTTTCGCTTCGCCGACTGCGGACGCGAAGGCGGAAGAGACGAGCAACGGCTGATCGACGGAGCGGCACATGGCGGCGATCCGGCTCACCTCATTGACGGCTGGACCGACGACTGTGAAATCGAGCCGGTCCTTGCTTCCGATATTGCCGTAGAATACCTCGCCGACGTGCAGACCGAGATACATATCCGTGGTGGGAAGACTCTCGGCAGCCCGGCGCTGGCTGACGACGGCAACCGCACGGCGAGCCGCTTCAGCCGCGGCGAGTGCGGTGTCACAGGCGCGGCCGCGATCTGCGGCCGTGAATATCGCGAGTGTGCCGTCGCCCATCAATTTCAAGACGTCGCCGCCCCTTGCATGAATGGCAGAGATGATCGCATCGGCGTAATCGTTGAGCAGCGGGATGATCTGCCCGGGAGCCGCCGTATCGGTAATCCGGGTATAGCTGCGGAGATCGCTGAACCACAGGACGGCTTCGATCCGATCGGCGACGCCGCGCGCGATACGGCCTTCGAGGACTCGCCGGCCAGCGTCGCGGCCGAGATAGGTCTCGGCCAGGGTTCCGGCAATGCGCGCCAGCGAGGCGGACTTGACCGTGAGCGCGAGCAAGGGCATGACCCGGCATAGATCGCCGACGTCGGCATCGTCGAAGCCCCGGGGAGCGTCCGTGGCCCAAGACGAGTAGACGCAATCCATGTCGCCCAGGATTCCATCGCCGGTGAACCGATGCACCATCGCCACGTATTCGGTCATGCCATCCGCGCGCAGATCCGAAAAAATAGGGAATTCGGCCTCTGTCTCCGTGCCGAGTCGACGCCTGAGCAGCGGCTCGCCCGACCCCACGAGATGGTAGAAGGGGCTCCGCTGCCACCGTTCTGACAGCTCGCCTTCGTCGCTTCGCCCATATTCGGCGAGCGTCGTCTCCTTCCTGTCGCGTTTCCAGCCGAACACACGGCCTTCGTAAATTGGATGTAGTGTGTCGATGAGGACCGTCGCCCGGGCGAGCGGCAAGCCAAAAGCCAAGACTCGCTGGCAAAAACCTGCGAGCGTTGCCGTTTCGGTTTGACCGGCCAAGCCCGCCTCGGTGATCCAGGCGGCCAGCTCAGCGAATTGGGCGTTGTCCATGCTCCCCTTAATACGATCGGCTTGTCTCTTCCGGCTCGAGCGGACGCAACCATTCTTCGTGCACATCGACCCAAACGGAATCTTGATCGTGACACGTCGAGACGTCTCCTAAATCAAATCTCACGGTGTAGAGCGGCTGATAGAGTCCACGGTGGTCTTTGGGATTCTCTAGAACACCGTGGATGGCGGCGATCACGCCGCGCCTGCCCCTGACATACGTGGGCGTGCGCGGGTTGCCGGTGGGATTTTTCGCGGCGACGACGACGGTGTCGCCAATTTCAAATTTGCCATGGGGCGTTTCCATACCGTGCCTCAATCCGGCCGAACACGCGGCGTTTCCGGCGCCACCTGTGATATTTTTGCTTCACTCAATTTTGCTGGCGACAAAGCTTCGCCCGCCCCGACCAGGCTATCTACAGTGACGAGCTTTGCCAGCTCTGTCTCCGACATCTCCTCGGTCCCGCTGGGTCGCTGCGGCAGAACGAAATACCGAACGTCAGAGGTGCTATCGTGCACTCGGACTTCCTTGTTGCCCGGGATGTCCAGCCCAAACATTTCTTTGGCCACCGCCCGCGGGTTTTGCACGATCCGCGTTTTGTAAACATCGTGCTTGTACCACCACGGCGTATCGCCGAGGATGTCGTAGGGATAACAGGAACACAGCGTGCACACGACAAGGTGGTGTACAGATTCGGTATTTTTGACGACCACCAGTTTGCCAACCTTCCCCTGGTGCACGCCCAGTTCCCTTAACGCTTCTCGGCCCGTCGTCAACAAAGCCTCTTCAAACGCCGGATCAGTCCACGCTTTAGCGACGATCTTGCCGCCGGCCCATTCCCGCTCATCGTGTAACGCTTTCCAGCGCTGTTCCAACTCGTCACGACTCGACCAGCCACGGTTGATCAGCGCCTGCACGAAGACTTCGAGCAACTCTTGGTAGTCGGTTA
This sequence comes from Candidatus Udaeobacter sp., assembly GCA_035641275.1. Lineage (GTDB taxonomy): Bacteria > Desulfobacterota > Binatia > UBA9968 > UBA9968 > DASQUN01. Next base: position 6,062 of record DASQUN010000826.1, read on the forward strand.
AGTCTTGCTGCAGATTCACCATGCGTTCTTCGAGTGCGCCGTGGTGTTCCTTCTTCTTGATCTTGAAAAAGTCGTCGTAATCGCCGCGCTCCTTGCGATTGTCCTCGATCACCATGTCCATGGCTTCAACGCTCCGCGAGGAGACTAACGCGATGCCCTTGACGTATTCGTCGAGCCACGCTTCCAGATAGCGCACCCGGGCTTCGATATTTTTCCCCGCCGGCTTGCTTAACTTGAAGAAGCGATGACTTCGTTTCAGCCCCTCTCGTGCTTTCAGCAAATCATAGAAGGTCACCACGCCGCGCCGCAGCAAATAAATAATGCGCGGCTCCAGCCGTTTGGTTCGGTAATATTCCAAGTCCTCTTCGACGGCTCGAATATGAGCCTCGAAGTCGTGCATGTGTCCCTCAAACGGTTGGTGATCATGTTTTCCTGACATGGCTTTCCTCCGAACGGATCCACGAACCGGGCTCAGTGGCTATCGAAAACCTCCTGGTAATGCGCGAGCTGGGCTCTGGTCGCTTCTATCTCTGCGGCCGTCGGTTTCATGGCATCGGCCGCAGGCGGTAAACCGCCAAACCGCATTAAGCAAGCCATCAACAACAAACGCGCCTTGGTCGCCGTGAGATTACTCCCGGCGATCGCCAGAGGATCCCGGCTCTTGTCCACGAAGCCCGCGGCATTGCCACGGCTCACTTTCACCACGGGCATGCCGGAGAACGTCGCCCGCTTTAGAGCAGCGTCAACGGAATTGCTCATGGCGCCGAACGGCGCCGATCCCTCTGCGATAAAGCCGGCCAGCGGTGCGTGTCGGAGATTTTTTTCAATGCGCGCGACGATATCGACTTCCACGTTCAAGTCACCGGAGGTGTCCTCGGGTAAATAGCGCGCATGCTTGACGATGGTGACCTTCGGAATTGCCGTCGGCAATAAATTACCTTCGCCGTCCTTGATGGGGACCGTGATCTTCCCAACCGTTGAACCTTGAACCCTTGAACCTTGAACTTCGGCCGGCAGCCGGCTCGCGTTAACCCCCGAGCTGTAGGTGTGCCGTTTGACTGTCTTGAAGGTGAATTGCGGCGCGCCCGGATGTCCCATTCGGCCGATGATGCCGCCATGCCCACCGGTTGCGACATAACCCCCGGGCCGCGCATCCGCTTTCTGAACGTCGCGCGCGGTGAAAATCTGCTCGTCGAGAATCGCAACCGCCCCGACGCAATCCCGCCCGTCTTCGTCAGCCCAAATTTTTGACGTGATGTAATCGACCGAGTCAACCAGGTTTCGATCGCCGTCATTGCCGATCGCTCCATGCGCTCGTTGTGATGAGTTACCAACGATCGGCACGTGAGTGTCGATCAGCAGATTGAGCCAATAAAGGGTCTCCTCGACGAACGGGCTCCCTTCGAGCCAAATGCCACCTAAATATTTCCCGCTGCGGAGCGCTTGTTGCACGACATTGGTGACACGCGCCAATGCGGCCATCGGCGGCTCGTTGCGGAGATAAGTGGGGCGATATGGGAAGAAATCGGTACCGCGAATTTCCGGCGGAATGTCTCCCTCGCCGCTGTCCGTCCGTTCACTCGCGCCTCGTCCTTTGGCATAGCCGCCAGATGGCAAGGCTCGGTAGAAATCGAAGTCGGCTTTCATCGAGAGCAGGCATCCAAGCCCTGCGTCGGAGATCCCTAACCTATCGATCTCTTCGAAAAGACGGGATCCATCGGGAAAGAAAGGCACCCGGCAGCGTTCAGCCGGGGCACGCTCTTCAGTCCCGTCGCATTCCCACGGCTGCCCATCGAGCTGGCGCGCCATATAGGGCAACGGATAAAGACCATCCTCCGGCTTGAGAGTCACTTCGTAGACGGGCTTATCGCTGGCGCTGGTGCGTTCCTTGCGGAAGACCCCTGCCGAATCCAGGTAGCCGTCCGGCGGCGCATAGAGCTCCGCAGCGTCGCGTTCCAAAGGGTGGGCGCTGAATTGCTCGATATAGACGGTGACCGGCGCCGCAAGTCTTTGCGCGCGCAGCACGTCGAACCGCATCGGCGTGCCGTCCGGGTTCAGCCGGCTCGGGAGTCCGTACTTCTGCCGCGCCTTGTTACTTGTCACCAGAGGTTCGCTGTTCTGAATGGTCGCAGTCGGACCGGAAAAAACAGCAATCTTAGGTTTGGCGCGAGCCATGATGATCAGTCCAATGAGATCGCCTAAGCCAGGACAAGCGGAACTTGGCGTGATCGGCGCGCTGAAGCTTGATTTACTTCAGTTTGTAAGGAATCTGCTTCGGGCCGTAGCCTTGCCAGTACTTGCCGGTTGCGGGTTCGTAACGTCCCTGGAGAAAACCGCCGGCCTTCTCGGCGCGCACGATAATAGCGACCGTGCGCGCTTCCCCGCTCTCTTCAGCGTGAATTTGATAAGGCGGAACCAGATCGACTTTGCCAGCTCCAACCCCGACCTTGACCGTCCGGCGGATTTCGGCGTAATCCGGCTTCGAGCCATCGTCGAGGCGCTCATAACGCTCGACCGTTTCATTGCCGTCGAGAACGCCGTATAGAGTCCAATTGTGCGCGTGATCATGAATCTGGGTGCGCGAATGAGGCGCCTTGATCAAGCCGTTAATGACGAATTTGTAATCGGGATCTTCGTAGAAGAGGAGATTTTCTGCCCGATCCGTCTGCCCGCATGTCGGCCAAGACTTCGACTGTTCTCTGACCGACGGATCAGCGAGTAACTCCTGCAAAAGCGGAGTCATCTTCTCCCATCGCCTTGCGGCATCCTTTTCTTCTGAACAAAGCTTCCGGGCGGATGTGATGAACTTTTGAACGGCGGATTGAGGGATCATGAAACCTCCGAACTCTCGACTCGGCGATCGGGCAAAGGCGCTAGGTTTATTATTAGTCTGATGGCGCACTTAGGGTCAAGGCTTGCAACCCTAAGTCCCGCGGCTTGGCCGGAAATGACGGCTGGGCTGAAATTGCTTGACGCGACGCGCGGTTCACGTGCCGTGGGCCCAGGAGGAGAGGTATTTCTTCTGCTCCGGGGTCAATTGATCGATGCGGATACCCATGGATGCAAGTTTCAGCTTGGCCACCCAGTCCTCCACCGCCTTGGGAACATCGTAGACCTGGGGTTTGAGCTGCTTCCGATTCTTTGCCGCCCATTCGGAGGCCAGGGCCTGCGTCGCAAAGCTCATGTCCATAACGGAAGCCGGATGTCCTTCAGCCGCGGCGAGATTGACGAGCCTTCCCTCACCAATCAAGTAAATGGTCTTACCGCCGGGCAGGCGATAGGCATCGACGAAATTTCGGACATTCCTTTCAACCTTCTTGGCTAGCTGGGTCAACGCTTTAAGATCGATCTCGATGTCGAAGTGACCGGAGTTACATATGACCGACCCGTCCTTCATGACCTTTAGGTGTTCGCCCGCGATCACGTGCATGTCGCCGGTGAGAGTGATGAAAAGATCACCGATTCTTGCCGCCTCTTTCATCGTCATCACTTCGAAACCGTCCATGGCGGCTTCGAGCGCGCGGATCGGATCAACCTCGGTGACGATGACTTTGGCGCCCATGCCGCGGGCGCGCGAAGCTACGCCTTTGCCGCACCAGCCATAGCCAGCGACAACGATGCGCTTTCCTGCGATGAGCATATCGGTGGCACGCACGATCCCGTCGATCGTGGATTGCCCCGTCCCATATCGATTATCGAACAAATGTTTCGTGGCCGC
>DASQUN010000827.1:0-6001 GCA_035641275.1 Candidatus Udaeobacter sp.
GCGCCGGCAGTGAACCCAGAGGCGTGGTAAATCCCCATGCGCTTCAGGTCTTGAGAGAACAGTACAAGATCGATGTTCAAAACGCCCGCAGCAAATCATGGGACGAGTTTAGAAACACGAATTTCGACATCATCATCACCGTCTGTGATCGGGCCAGAGAAACCTGCCCCATTTTTCCTGGTCAGCCCACCATTGCCCATTGGAGCATTCCGGATCCGGCCGAGGCTGGCGGAAGCGACGCACAGAAGCTCCGAACGTTTAGGGAAACAGCGCTGCTGATCCAGCGACGGATAGAGCTGCTTTGTTCTTTCCCGATTGAGAAGCTCAGTCATCTTCTGACGCAGCCGGCTCGGGAGAACGAGTCTAATAAAGTCAATTAGTAGAGGAGGATTTTTATGACATCCCCACGAAAAGTTCACATTGCGCTCAATGTCTCTGATGTAAATCGGTCCGCACAGTTCTACCGGGCTATGTTCGGGATTGAGCCGGTGAAGCTGAAATCCGGATACGCAAAATTCGATATTGCCGAGCCCCCGCTGAATCTCACATTGAATCACGACAGCCAGCTCAAAGGCCGCGGCGCGTTAAATCACCTGGGCGTGGAAGTGGCGAGCACTGAAGAGGTCCTGGCGGCACGAGAGCGACTACAGCGGGCGGGACTCTCTACTTTCGACGAGATGAACGTCGATTGTTGCTTTGCCTTACAGGATAAGACTTGGATTGCCGACCCGGACGGCTACCGCTGGGAGATCTTTACAATTAAAGTTCCAGACACTCAGCCGGACCTTACATTCACGCAAGCGCAAAATCCTGTAAAAAACCTGACGTGTTGCCAGTAATGAGAGGGCGACTACGGACCCAAGACTGCAGCCCACGGCCAGTGAACGCCGCTGGGCGCTGCTGCATCTGATTTTAGGGTTCTTAAAAATAACGAGCGCCACGGCGTCTCTCCTTGTTTTACAAACGGGAATAAACGGTGTTTCGGTGGGTGCGACCCTCATCACGTGCTTGTTACGTTATGACGGCAAGCTGGCAGTATGAGACCGATTGGGACTGGAAGACATATTCCTCATGGGTCGGCAACAACCTGCCGGCCGCGGTATGCCCGGAGTGGATCTGGCCTCTGGAAGGCCGATCCCTTCAGACGGAACGGATCGGGTAAAAATCTCCATTATCTTCTGCATGCAGGTCAAAATCATTTGGCTCCGAGTTTCCCATCACAGCCGATACATCAAGTTTCTTCACCCTTTTTAGGTGGCACTGCTTTGAAGCGGTAGGTAGAAACAGAGAAATACCTGCCAAAAGCCTCCTCCTGAGATGGGATATATAATAAAAACCACATGCCTTTGAGCACCCTTCCCTCGAAGAGTGCTGTGGACCGCCAATAGCTTCCCGGCGGTCCCAGAAGCCATTCGTCCGAGCCTTTCTTTCGAAGTGCATGGTAGACAAATGGACCCAACTCGAGTCCCCATCTTTTCCAGAAAGATTTCTCGCTTCCAAAAAGGAATTCCTCAAAGCCGACGACATGCGGTTGAGCAATGCGGCGGTACTTTCTGATTGTTCCGATATCGTACTCTCCCCAGGGAGTCGGATAGATAAACGGACCCTCCTCGACAAACGCCCAATTCTTTTCGTCGGAGAAGTCCGGAACTTCGGTTAGGCCGGAACTCCAGCTTAGCCTGACACCTAAGAGATAAGGAAGGAGCACTATGAGCGAAATAAACGTTTTCACCATCTGTTCTAACTATACTACAAAACCGATTTTTGGGGACAAAGTTCTAAACCTGCCCTCTCAAAGGTGATCTCACTAGCCACTACTATCTCTCTTGGCCGGTACTGCCGGACGTCGGGAACTACCATGAAGTGAACACTTTCTTGTAATCGACTTCGCCTCAACCTCCGGTTACACTGCCGATTTAGCCAACGTTCGCCATGCGGCGCTCGATAATCGGACAAACCTCGCTTATATGACGCCGACGGACTTTACGCCGCAACAGCATGCGAAGTTCATTCTGAAGTGCCTGCAGCTCACGGATCTTGTCGTCGATTTCTTGTAAGTGTCAAGAAAGCAAGGCCAGGGTAGGCCTTCCCGCTGAGATAAAAAATTTGTTGTGCCTACTCACCGTCCCTTAGCCCGAACGCATCGCGGATTGCCGCGCGCTGCAAGCGGTGGAACGTCTGCGCTAGGTTTTCGGGTGAATGGGGTTGGCGCTTCTCCAACCACCATTGCACCAGCGCGATCTGCGCGCCCGCCAGATAGTTCGCCAGCACGTCGAGCGGGATGGTGCCGTCGGCTTCGGCAAAGGCGGCACGCAGGCTAGCTTCGATTTCCTGCGCGCTCCGGTCACGGATTCGTCGCAGGATCGGCAGACTATCTTTGCCCTGAAAAATGGGATGCAACAGCGCCCGCGCGTTTAGAAGATGCCGGTATACCGATACCATCCCCGGTGGCGCTTCAGGCGACAGCAGTTCTTCTCGGGAGCGGGGGTGGAGTGAATGGAACTCGGCGACCGTGGCTTCGTGACAGCTCATGAATAATTCCTCTTTGCTGTTGTAGTGCAGATAGAAGGTGGTACGCCCGATGTTGGCGCGATCGACTATGTCCTGAATCGTGATCGCATCATATCCACGTTCGGTGATCAGTTCGATCAGTGTCTTTTGCAGCAGTTCTCGCGTGCGCTGTACCCGCCGGTCAGTCTTCGTCATGAAGGATTCTCCTCCGATGAGCAATCGTACTCTCCGCTGTAGCGCAGAGCGTCGAGGATGAGTTTCTGAACAATTCGCTCGCACTGTTCACAAACGAACAAATCCCGAGCTTTGATTATTGACGGTCATCCGCGAAACGGTACTCTGTGCATGGAACGTCTCAAATTCTATTGGGAGAAACAACCATGTCGCAAACTCACATGGGGCTCGATAATGGGTCGAGCATCAGTATACCGCGCTGGGTGAAGGTCTTTGGGATCGTCGCCCTCGTTCTGGTTCATGTGGTCGTCATCATCATGTTCACCGGCGTTGGTGGTGAGCACGACCCTGGTCGTGTTGGTGCTAGTGGTCGCACGCTGTCCACAGCACACGGGGTGCAACAGCCATGACCATGGTGCCTGGCCTTCGCAAGTTCGTGCTTACCGCGCATGTCATTTCCTCGGTCGGCTGGCTCGGCGCGGTCGTTGCTTACCTGGCCCTCGCCGTCGCCGCTATGACCAGCCAGGATGCTCAGATGGTGCGTGCCGCCTGGATCGCGATGGAGTTGACCGGCTGGTTCGTCATTGTCCCCTTGGCCCTCGCTTCGCTGCTAATCGGGCTTGTCCAGTCACTGAGCACCCCGTGGGGCTTGCTCCGGCACTATTGGGTCCTAGTGAAATTCCTGCTCACCGTCTTTGCCACAATCATCTTGCTGCTGCACATGCCAACAGTGAGCTACTTCGCCGGCGTGGCGGCAGAGACGAACAGTGCCGGTCTAGGCGGGCTGCGGGGCGAACTCCTTCACGCCGGGGGCGGCCTGCTGGTGTTGCTCGTGACCACGACGCTGTCGGTGTACAAGCCGCGTGGCATGACCCCGTACGGGCGGCGTACGCAGCACAAGAAGATCAACGGCGACAGCGGCCTGGGGCCCGACTGGGGATCGACCACCGGCACACCGCGTTGGGTGAAGGTGTTTGGGATCATCGCCCTCGTCTTACTCCTGCTGGTCGTCATCATGAGGTTCACGAGCCGTGGCCGCCACGGCCCTGGTCGCCACATACCGTCGGGCAACGTTGGCGGCCAAACACCGCCCGCTGGCGTCCACCCTGACCATGACACCCCGGCGCTGTCGGTTTACAAGCCGCGTGGCATGCCCCCCGTACGGATGGCGTAAGCAGCACGAGCAGCGCAAAGCATCGCCTTCGAACTCGCCTTGATGCTGCCGCCAGCGAGGAGAGAAACGATGACGACGAAGCTATCATCGATTACACGGCGCTCATTCTGCTGCAGGCTTGCCGCAATGGCCGTTCTGCCGCTGGCCGCGCGGTGCGGAGCGACGGCCCAGACCGATCCGCGGCGCAAGATCCAAACGAGTATCCTCGAAGTTCCTGGGGCTCGTCTCTACTATGAGACCCACGGCAGCGGCCCGGTCATGCTCATGGTCCCAGGGGCCAGTGGCACAGCCGATAGCTTCAGAAGGGTGACGGAACATCTGGCGGCGCACTACACCGTTGTCATCCACGATCGACGCGGCTTTTCCCGCAGTAAACTCGATGGACCGCAGGACTACGCTCATCGGCTCGAGACTGACGCCGACGATGTCCGGCGCTTGGTCGAGCACTTGAGCGATAAACCCGCGACCCTCTTCGGCAGCAGCTCCGGAGGAATTATTGTCCTGAAAGTCCTCACCCGTCACCCTTCCGTGGTTCGCACGCTCGTTCCGCACGAGCCGGCAGCCGTGAGGCTATTGCCGGACGGACAGAAGAGGGTGGACTTCTTTTTCGAAGTTTACGACCTCTACCGCCAGTCTGGGATAGAGCCGGCGCTGAAGAAGTTCCGCGAGCAAACCTTCGCAGAATCAGACCGACAGCACATGGCCGGTGCCCCCAAGAACGAATATACCCTTGCCAACGCCACCTACTGGTTCGAGCACGAGCTGCGCCAGTATCCGGCAGTCGACCTCGATCTTGGCGCGCTGAAGGTGCATGCCGATCGGATTGTGCCGGTGGCCGGGCGGGAATCGCGCGGTTATCCAGCTTATGAAGTAAACGTGGAACTGTCTAAGAAGCTCGGTCGAGAATGGATCGAGCTGCCCGGCGGTCACATCGGCTTTAATAGCCAACCCGCCGAGTTCGCACGCGAGTTTGTGCAGGCTCTCGCTCGGACAGGGTCCGAAGCCGTGATGCTTTTCACTATGCGGCGTTCGATAATCGGACAGACCTCGTTTGCGTGCGATCGAGTGACTTTGCGTTTTAAAAGTGTGCGAAGCTCCCGCTGAAGCATCTGTAGCTCGTGAATCTTCTGGTCGATCTCTTCCAAGTGATTCCTGGCTAACTGCTTCACATGACTGCACGGTTGCTGACCCTGAGAAGCCAGAGTGAGCAGCGGCTTTATTTCTTTCAGCGTTATACCGAGAGATTGTGCACGCTTGACAAACAGCAAAAGCTTCACCGTCTCGTCGTTATAGGTTCTATACCCATTCGCCCCACGCACTGTCGGTTGAAACATACCCTGCCGCTCATAATATCGAATCGCTGACGGTCGAATCCCCACGCGCCGCGCAACTTTCCCTATTGTCAACATTTTTTCCGAGCCTCTTGACCTTAAACCTTAGTTTAACGTGTAGCATGTTCTGCAAGGAGATCAACGCGATGAACACTGTGACAATCAAGATCGAAGGTATGCATTGCGACGGCTGCGCTGCAAATATTCAGTCTCTTTTGGAGCGCAATGCCGGCGTTCAAAAGGCGGTCGCATCCTTCAAAGAAGGAGAAGCTCGAATCCTCTACGATTCCGATGCCATCACTGAGGAACAACTGGTCACGGCTATAGAGAACAGCGGGTACCGGGTTGCGAGTCGAAACCGTAGCTAAGACCGATCTGCGCTTTGTGAATGAAACGCGCCAGAGGCGTACATGGAAATCGTCGCATCATCAAGATGACCAATACGAAATGAGGTGTGATCATGAATACTGCAACAACCGCTGAATCTGTTTCCCGTTATTGGACGGAAGAATCTGCAAATCGGCCCGATCGGGCTCGGATTCGCGCCCGGATCGGCGGATTGCATTGCTCGCTGTGCACCGGCACCATCGAAAAGGCGCTCCGCAAACGGCCTGGCGTCGATAAGGTTGCGGTGAGTCTCACTCACGAGCAGGCGCTGATCGAGTACGACCCGCGGATCGCGCATCCTGAAGAACTACTGCAGACGCTCAAGGACATCGGTTATACAATCTCCGATCCGCGCAAGCTACGGCCGTTCGAAGAAGAAGAGGCAGCGCTGGTGCGGGAAGGTCGGCGGTTTTTAGCAGCGGTC
>DASQUN010000828.1:0-4103 GCA_035641275.1 Candidatus Udaeobacter sp.
TAGGGGCCAGGCTTAATCGTCAGGAAGCGATACTCACCTTTCTCATTGGTCATGCAGCGTCCGGCACCAACAAAATTCGGGTCCAGCGGCGCATTGTGCTGATCCACTTCATGATGGTAACGGCCGGCTGCATTCGCCTGCCAGATCTCGATCAGCGCGTTGGGTACGGGTCGCTCGTCTTCGTCCAACACCCGCCCGACGACGATAAGCCTCTCGCCCATGGCTTCGCCGCCCGTCCGGGCATTGCGCGTGAGATCACTGTCTCCCTCCTGAACCGTCTCAGTGCCGAATAGAGGACCCGTGACTTCGGAGAGCGTCTGCCTTAACGGCACGAGCCGCTTTAACGGCGCGCGTTTGATCGATGACTTATAACCTTCATAACGGTAGGGCGGATGGGACTTCCAATCGCGCCGTGTATAAGGTTGAAAGTTCATTATCGCAAGCACCTCGCAAACTATTTAGCTTCGCTCTCCAGCTCTTTATAAACTCGCTTGGCGACCGCAAAAGCGCTGTTTGCGGCCGGCACCCCCGCGTATACAGAAACCTGGAGAAACACCTCTCTGACCTCCTCGGGAGTCACGCCGGTATTACGCGTCGCCCGAATATGCATCGCCAGTTCGTCAACCTTTCCAATGGACGCAAGCATCGCGAGAGTCAGCATGTGGCGCGTCCTTTTATCAAGTCCGGGCCGCGTCCAAATGGTTCCCCAAGCGCCCTCCGTAATGATGCGCTGAAAATCGGCATCGAACTCAGTTTTGTTAGCTTCCGCGCGGGCAACATGCTCGGCGCCTAACACGGATTTGCGCATCGTCATGCCTTTTTCAAATGGATCGTCAGCCAATTTGCACCTCCCGAAAGAACTCCATCATCTTATCAGCAACGGCTTCCGGTTGTTCAATACACGGCAAATGCGCCGCCTTCTGTATCAACGAGAATCGGGCATGCGGAATAAGCCGTGCCAGGGATTGGCCAAGTTCCGGCGGTGTCGCTATATCCTGCTCTCCGCACAGCACCAGCGTCGGTTGCTTGATTCGAGCGGCGTCCGGCGTAAAATCTGCATCCCGCAGCGCGCAGCAAGTACCGAGATAACCGGCCACGGTGGTTCTGAGCAGCATGTTGGAATAGCCGCGGACATCCGCCGGACAGCGTTCGCGAAAAGTCTGAGAGAACCAACGCTCCATGGAGGGCGCTTCCAAAGGTTGAAGACCTCCAGTTTGAACCGTTGCAATCCGTTGGTCCCATGATTCCGTAGATCCGATCCTGGCTCCCGTATCGCATAAGACCAAAGCGCGCACCCGCTGTGGATGATTAAGCGCCAAGCACTGGGCGATCAGCCCGCCCACCGATATGCCGCAAACCACGGCTTGGCGGATTTCCAGGGCATCCAGCAGTCCGACGAGATCGCGCGCAAGATCATCTATGGTATACGGCGGCTCCGTAGAATCGCTAAGCCCGTGTCCCCTCTTATCATAGCGAATGGTTTGAAAATGGCCCGCTAAACGGGATGCCACTGAATCCCAGATGCGCAGATCGCTGCCGAGCGAGTTGGAAAAGACCAGCGCGGGCTTCTCCTTACCGCCTTCCGCGACGTAGTGCTGGACCGCTTTATCTATCTTGACAAAAGGCATTTTGCTCTGGCCGTTGCGCTTTCTCAATCCATCCCGTTGGTTGATGACCCGTGATACAATCGATTTCTTTTCTCGCGCCAAGAACCCAAAGATTTTCTTTCCCCTTCTTCCTTGGCGGCCTTCGCATCTTCGCGCGAGAGGGATAGTTTGCCGATTTCCTTTAATCCAAAATTTGATCGAAAATTTGAAACATCTTTCGCTAGATCTCCCCTCGCACGTAAGTGATAAGTCGCGCGACCCCCTCAAACATGACCCGGCGCTGAGTGGGGTCGAGTTGCGCTAATAGACGGCGTTGACGCTCGCGATTCATGCGCATAACCGTCTTATACTTCTTTTGCCCTTCTTTGGTGATTCCGAAAACAGCGCTTCGCTCGTCATTGACGTCCTTCCGACGGACTGCATATCCAGACCGAACCAAGCAAGCTGCTGCACGGCTGATTTGAGACTTGGCCATATAGGTGGTTGCGGCAATTCCGCGCACCGTCGTTGGCGAGTTGGTTGCGAGCTGCCCCAGCACCCTCCACTCGGCGATCGATAGGCCATGGTGATCCGCCAGCAGCTTTTTCAACTGTCGGTCAAGCAGCCGATAGAGAACATTAATGCGGAAGGTCAGGAAGTCTTTAATCTCCCACTTGCTTGTATCCGGCCCGCCCCGCTGTTCCCGTCGAGTGCCATCCATCCTTTGCTGCGCATCAAGGCGTGAGTCTAGGACGCTCAGGTTAGCCGACCGGCCAGGAGCCTTAACACTTGTTCCGCCGGTTAAGGACGAGCGCAGCCTGGCTTCACTAATCCTTTGCATTGTCAGTCAAACCGCTGCCTTCGCTACCTGCTCGCCCGGATTGACGCGAACGGCAACCTTCTGCTTTCTCTTATTCGAGCCGCAGCAGTTTGCGGGCGTTTTTCTCATAGATCTTCTTCTTATCGTCAATCGACGCCGTAATGTTGTCGATAACGCGAATCGTCTCCCTGATAAAACCGGTGCCTTTCTCCGGATCGAACGGCATGTCGGTTCCAAATAGCACATGATCCGAGCCGAAGAATGCCAGGCCACATTCGGTGGCCGGTAAAGCGCCGAAAAGCGCCGTGTCGGCGTAGAACATCCGGAAATAGTCGTATGGTCGTTTCTCCAGACGGGTAAGCGTGCCACAGTCATGCTCGTCATCCGTGCGCCGGCCAAGTTGATCCAATCCGCCGCCAATGCGGCCCTCAAAGTAAGGAATCATCGCGCCCATGTGGTGGGTAATGATCTTCAGTTCCGGATTCTCATCAAAAACTCCTGACAACGCAAGTCTACCCATGGCCACGCTGGTCTCATACGGCCAGCCAAAGGCCCACCACAGGTCATACTTCGATCGGCTTTCCGTCTTATAATCTGCAAAGTCTGGCGATCTCGTTGGGTGCAGCCAAATCGCATAACCCAACTCTGCCATAAGAGAAAATAGCGGTCGGAACTCCGGCCCATCCAGGGGTCGCCCGTTGACATTCGACCCGATCTGCACGCCCCGCGCGCCGAGCTGCTTCACGGCACGCTCCGTTTCTCGGAGCGTTGCGTCCGGGTTGTTCAACGGCAGGGATGCAACGAAGGCCGGAAAGTGATCCGGATACTTGGCCACCAGCTCTGCCATGTTGTCATTGGCAAGTTTAGCAAGGTCCGGACTTTCTTTTGGGCCGGCGACAAACTCAATCGGAGGAAGATTGAGGGTAAGGACTTGGGCGTATCCTTCATACTGCTCCATAATGCGAAACCGCACGTCCAGATCGTACATGACCGGGATATCTCTCACTCGCTTCTGCATATACGCGCCCCGATCGCTCATCGAAAGCATCTTGTCGAAATACGGCTTGGGCAAAATATGCGGAAAGATATCGATCTTGTTCATGATCATCTCCTCTCCATCGCGCGTATTGATCTCCGCTTCTTTCCACAATCATGTTTTTCACCGACCGCATAAACATCACCCGAGGGGAGTCGGGTGGCCCTCAAGGCACTGTCCCATTGCCCGCGGCTGTAGGGACTCATCGCCTGAGCGCCCCGGAATGATGTCGGATTAGGCTTAACTCTGCAACACGCCTATTTCTATGTGAACCCCTTTGACTTCGGGTCAGAAGCGACCGTAGAATCAAGACAGCCGATTTAGCATATCGACCTCTAACCGAAAGGAACGATTATGTCTGAGCCACTGGTTCTTGAGATGTTTTCGGATTTTGTCTGACCCTGGTGCTACCTCGTCACCGGGCGTGTCGAGAAACTCAAAGCGAAGTACGATCTGACGGTCAAGCTCACCCACTTTCCGCTCCATCCCGAGACTCCGGAAGAAGGGAGTCGGCGCGGACCGGAAGTGGTCGCTAGAAACCAGCAGATGAAGGTGAACATGGATCGTGAGGGCTTGCCTTATAACCCTGAACGCAACATGTCCTACAATAGCCGCCTGGCACAGGAGCTCGCAAAGTGGGCGGAAGGCAAGGGAAAAGGCG
>DASQUN010000829.1:0-8475 GCA_035641275.1 Candidatus Udaeobacter sp.
CGGTGAGCTTGATTTCCGTCTTACATTGCGGACAAACAACCGTTGGTTCTGCCATGGATTGCTCCTCAAAAGTTAGCGCCGGCTGTATCGGTACGGTTTTCGGCGTTGGCAAGCATACTAAACAAATCGATTCACTCTGCCAAGCTAAAGTAATCTTCTCAGACCGCTGGACATTCCGCGGTTTTCCGGTTTAGAAAAAGAAAGGCTTGATAGAATAAAGCGCCAAATTTTTGGAGGTAGGTAAATGACCCAAGTTGTGGGAAAACCAACACCGAGGGTAGAAGGGAAACTTAAGGTTACCGGAGAGGCGCTTTACAGCGCGGACTTCAAGCTCCCCAACACGTTGTGGGGCAGAGTACTGAGAAGCCCAATCTCTTATGGGCGGATCAAACGCATCGACGTCACCAGGGCGCGGGAGGTGCCGGGAGTTAAGGCGGTGATCACGGGACAGGATGTGACCGGCCTTAGGATCGGTCGATGCATTTATGACACTCCGGTGCTGGCGGATGGTTTGGTACGGTTCATCGGGGAGAAGGTCGCCGCGGTTGCAGCGGAGACGGAGGAAGCGGCCGAGCAGGCTCTGGATCGGATCGAAGTCGAGTATGAGGAGATGGAGCCTTTGCTTGATCCATTGGCGGCGGTTAAGCCTGACGCGCCGATCCTTCATCCCGACCTGCTTTCCTACAAGGGACTGCCCGTTCCCGTGGAGAAGCTGAGCAACGTCTTTGCCTACCTTAGATGGGGTAAAGGCGATGTCGACGCGGGTTTTCGCAATGCGGATCTGATCGTCGAAAATTCCTTTACGACTCAAGTGACCCACCAGTCTTATTTGGAACCCCATGCCTGCGTGGTGAAGGCAGACTCGTCCGGCGGGGCGGAGATCTGGTCGTGCAGCAAGACGCCCTTCGCGGTGCGGACGCAGCTATCGAATTGCATTGGAGTCGCAAAAGAGAAATTGGTCTTCCATCCGACGCATATCGGCGGTGACTTCGGTGGCAAAGGGGGATTTATGGATGTCCCAGCCTGCTACTTCCTATCGCTGAAGAGCGGGCATCCCGTGAAGATGATCATGGACTATTCTGAAGAATTGGTCGCGGGCAATCCTCGCCATCCTTCGATCATCAAAGTCAAGACCGGGGTGAAGAAAGATGGAACCATTGTGGCGCACCATCTCGATTTCACCTTCGACAGCGGGGCATACGGGTCGATGAAGCCGGCGGGATACTTGATCGGCGCTTCGACCTGCGCGGGGCCCTATAGAATGGCTAACTGTCTGATCGAAGAGAGAATGGTCTACACCAACAAAGTGCCCTGCGGCCACATGCGCGCCCCCGGCGATCCCCAAGGGTTTTTCGCCAACGAGAGCCAGATGGATATCGTGGCACGCAAACTCGGTATGGATCCGGCGGAGTTCAAACGCAAAAACATGTTGCACGATGGGGACGAAACACCGGTTGGAGGACACATCTCTCACATCCGAGGCGTAGAGGCCCTGGAAAAGGCGATGGCACTGTCGGGATATAAGAAGCCCAAGCCCAAGAATATCGGCCGTGGTCTCGCCTTTTCCGAAT
This sequence comes from Candidatus Udaeobacter sp., assembly GCA_035641275.1. Taxonomy (GTDB): domain Bacteria; phylum Desulfobacterota; class Binatia; order UBA9968; family UBA9968; genus DASQUN01. The sequence goes on from DASQUN010000829.1 coordinate 1,572, forward strand.
GGAGTCCGAGCGGCGGCGAGGGCAACGTCTTTGTCACGATCGGCGAAGACGGAAAGGTCAAGGTGTCGTCTCCGGTAGTCGATCAGGGCGCTGGAGTGCTCACCGTCATCGTTGCGTGTGTGGGCCAAGAACTAGGAGTTCCGGCGGATGAGATCGAGTTAAGTCAGCTCAATAGCACCGTCGTGGCGAGCGACGGCGGTGTGGGCGGCAGCCGGGCTACGCGAGTCTACGGTAACGCATCATACGAAGCGGGTGTGAAAGCGCGAGAAGAACTGTTCAATGTCGTCGCGCAGCGTATGGAGATGAACCCGGGTGAGTTGACTCTGGCGGACGGCTTTGTCATTCACCGGCCCACAAAGCGGCGCCTAAGCTTCGCGGAAGTGGTGAAAGCGAAGGGATCGCCGATCAATGTCAAAGGCTATTACAAGAGTTCAGAAAAGGCCCACGACGCATCGGTTTCGGCGCAAATAGCCGAAGTCCAAGTCGATCCCGAAACGGGCAAGATCACGCTCCGGCAGATGACCTCGGCGCACACCACGGGAAAAGTCATCAATCCTCTCATGCACCAGGGACAAATCGACGGCGGGGTTGTCTTCGGTTTGGGTTATGCCTTGACGGAAGAGGTCATGTTCGACGGGGGTAAGATTACGACGACCAATTTCGGCGAGTTCAAGATTCCCAACATCATGGACATTCCGCCCCTGAAGACCTCCGTCATGGAAAACGTGCCGCACGGGCCGGGACCTTACAACAGTCTCGCGATAGGCGAGGTCGCCAACGTGCCGACGGCAGCGGCGGTGGCAAATGCCGTGGAGGACGCGTGCGGAGTAAGAATCACGGACCTGCCCGTGACGGCGGAAAAAGTTTACGAAGCTTTAAAGCGGCGGCATTCATGACCAAAGAGCGAGCACGATGGTGTTGGCCATAAGGAACAAAGAATGAACAAGGATGGCGGTTAAACGGATATTCACCGGGTAGGGAATGAGATTCTTTTATGGAACGTGTCGAGTTGATCGATGAAATGCAGCGGAGCCGTTTAGTCGCGGTCGTGCGCTCGAAGAGCGCGGAGGAAGCGCTTGCGACGGCCAAGGCGGTGGCTGAAGCAGGGCTCAAATTTATCGAGATTACATTCAGTGTGCCGCGCGCGTTAGACGTGATCAAGCGTTTAGTCACTGACGGGCGGTTGCATGTGGGAGCCGGGACCGTCCTGTCCAGGGAGCAGGCGCGGGAAGCGGTCGGCGTCGGAGTCAAGTTCATCGTTTCACCATCCTTGGAGTTGGATCTGATTCCGATTTGCCACGAAGCCGCTGTTGCCTGCATTCCCGGCGCGGCGACGCCGACCGAGATACTGACCGCGGTGCGGGCAAAGGCCGACCTCGTCAAGGTCTTTCCCGCCGATACGGTCGGCGGGCCGCATTTCATCCGCCAGATGTCAGGCCCGTTCCCGGAAGTGCGTTTTGTGGTTTCGGGTGGCGTGAGCCTGACGAACGTTAAGGAATACGTTCAAGCGGGCGTCACAGGGCTCTGTCTCGGCAGTGCGTATTTGGCCACGACACTAGCTCAGAAGGGAAGCGGGGGATTGGTGAACGAGCTTCAACAGTTCGTCAAACTCATCAAAGAAGCCCAAGCACCCAAATAGTGGGCAGGTAGGAAACGGCAGCGTGAGCGATCTACACCTTACATTGGCTTGCGAAGACTACGACCGAACCCGCCCGCTCAAGGACGGTCTGGTCAAGCCCGAAGGGGTCCAGCTCAACTATCTGGTGATGCCCGTTGAAGAGATTTTCTGGCGGATGATGAAATATGAGGAATTCGACGCATCGGAGCTTTCTCTAGGAGCCTTCTTGATAGCGTCGGCGCGCGGCCATCGGCCGTTCATCGCCATTCCAGTGTTCCCATCGCGGACGTTTCGCCACCGTTGCGTTTTCGTGAATACCGCATCGGATATTCGGCACCCAACGGATCTGCGCGGAAAGCGCGTGGGCGTGCCGGAATACAGCATGACCGCGGCGGTTTGGCTGCGCGGTCTATTCCAGCACGAATACGGGATTTTGCCCGAGGAGATTCATTGGATTCAAGCCGGGGAAGAGAATCCGGGACGAAAAGACCGGGTTAGTTTCGAGATGCCGCCGGGGGTGCGGCTCGACATCATGGCCGATCGAACTTTGAACGAGATGATCGACAAGGGAGAAATCGATGCGATGATGTCGCCGCGGATGCCGGCGTGTTTTCTCGCGGGTTCCCCGCGGGTTCGCCGGTTGTTCCCAAATTACCGCCAAGTGGAGGTGGATTACTTCGAGAAAACCGGTCTCTTCCCGATCATGCATGTGATCGTCATTAAACGGGCGATTTATGCAAAGGATCCATGGATTGCACAGACGCTCTACAAGGCGTTCTGCGAAGCGAAAGATATTTCCATGAGAGAACTCTACGATACAAACATTCTCCGCGTGAGTCTTCCCTGGACTTCAGCCGAATATGAGGACACGCGAGGTTTGATGGGCGCGGACTATTGGCCCTATGGATTGACGCCAAACCTAGCGAATCTGGAAACGTTGCACGACTATCTTTACGAACAAAGACTGATCAACCAAAAGCTAAATATGAACGAACTCTTCGCACGCGAAACGCTCGACGCCTTTAAGGTCTAACCTGCGCAACATCAATGGCCGCTTCTGCCGCCACCAAAAGGGGTGAGGACGACGATCTCGGTCGCTAACGGCAGCGCCGACTTGCTGACGGCGAGCGTGTGGTTTGTTAGGCGACGGTTTCGAAACCCTTCCAGGAACATGCCCAGCAGCGACATGTCTTCCCGGTAGTGCATTGGAATCGCGATCTTCGGTTTGAGTTGCTCCAACACTTCGCGAGCGGTGCTCGGCGGCATCGTAAATGTGCCGCCGATGGGGATCATGGCAACGTCGATTTTGCCGAACGCCTTGATCTGCTCGGGCGTGAGTTTGTGGCTTAAATCTCCCAGATGGACAATGCAAAGCGCCCCGAGGTCGAAGACAAAAGCGGCTCCCTTGAGCGCGTTGCCAAACTGCTGTTGGTAAACCGGAACGCTGTAAATGAGCACGTCTCGTACCGTAGTGCTAATCTTGTTCCATTCTGCGCCGTAACTTGCCAATCCCCGCAAGATAACGGGGTTGCCCCGAGCGAGCTCGACGTAATTATGATTCGGATGTTCTCGGCCGACGGTGACGACGTGTGGTGTAACCACAGGCGTCGGATGCATGCCGGGCGCCAAAGGGTCGGTGATGATTTTGGTGCCGGTTTTGGACGTAATCTGAAAAAAATTATGACCGAAGTATTCGATCAAGGCGTCCGGTTGGGCGGCGTAAGCTCTCGTGACAAATCCCTGTGCGACATCAGGATCACGGCATGAGGCATAGGCAGTCGATGCACCGAAGCAGGCGAGGCTGAGGAAAGCGAATAGGACTTTCAGCCCTTTCATTCTCAATCCTTAAGCTTAAGCACTCCGATACCGAAGTTCCTCGGCTCGGAAAAAATCGGCGACATAGTCCGTTGCCGGGTGTCGCATGAGATGTTCCGGCGTGTCCACCTGCTCGAATCGTCCGTTTCGCATGATAGCGACCCGATCCGCCAAGGCTACCCCATCTGGCATATTATGCGTTACATAGATCGTCGTGAGGTGATGCTCTTCATGGAATTTTTTGATCTCACCGCGCATCTTCAGGCGATTCGGCGGGTCGATGTTGCTGAGCGGCTCGTCCATCAACAGGATTCGCGGTGACGTCGCCATGGCGCGGCCGAGAGCAACACGCTGCTGTTCGCCGCCGGAAAGTTCGCTGGGCTTGCGACGGAAGAAACTCTCTTCGATGCCCAGCCGTCGCGCCAGCGGGCGGAGAAATTCGGCGATTTTGTCGCTCGACCATTTACGAACCTTCAAAGGGAGCGTCAGGTTGGTATAGACGCGCTCGTCAAAGACCTTCATGTGCGGCCACAGGGCGAAATTCTGAAAGATCATCTGAACGCCGCGCCTGCCGACGGCAACATCGTTGACAGGGACGCCCCCAATGAAAATCGCGCCGGTGTCCGGTTTTTCGAGGCCCGCGATGAGCCGCAACATCGTCGTTTTGCCGCAGCCGCTTGCGCCGACGACAACCAAAAACTCTCCGCTGTTGACGTCCAGATTCGCTTCGTTCACCGCGACGACGGAACCGAAACGTTTCGTAAGCCCTCGAAGCGAGAGAGAAACCACGTCTCGTATGCTAGTAAACGGCAGGCCAAAAGACAATATGAAAAATCGGCTAGCGATAGCTGGTCAATGGCGACCGAGTTGGCTATGATACCCGTATCTCGGCGTGGGGATTCGAGTAATCGCCAGGAGGCCGCCTATGACACCATTACTTCCGCCAGAAGCGTTGATCGGCGATCTTCAGCATACGTTACAGCAACGCCACCCGACGCCTCATCCGATTCGCCAACTCCTTCTCAGCGGGCGGCTCACGAAAGAGCAGCTTCAGTGGTGGGCAAAAAACCAATTCCATGAATTTCGGAACATTCATCGGTTCTTTGGTGTCCGCTATCAGAAGTGCCCGATACCGGAGTTGCGCAGATCGCTGCTCGAGAACATGGTCGAAGAGGAAGGCGAAGACCTATTCGGCGGAAAGTATCCGAGCCACCCAGATCTGTGGGTGCAGTTTGCAGAGGGACTCGAAATTCCCCGGCAAGAAATTCTGGATTATGAACCGCTGCCGGGCATTCGCGCGGCGTTGGAAATGTACGTCTCCCTGGTTGAACAGAGCCACTGGGCGGTGGCTATCGGCACGGGCCTGGTGTTCGAAGGTGGCGGGCCAAAGCGAATGAAAGAGGAAAGAGAAGCGCTGGAGAGATATTACTCGTGGATCCCGTCCAGTTCTTTGGATTTCTTTCGTGCCCATGAGTATCACGATGAAGGGCACGGCAATATGGTGATCGATGTTATAAAACATCACTGTATGGAAGTGCATCTGCAAGAACAGATGCGCGAGGCGGTCAGGCAGCGGTCAGATATCATGTGGCTCCAGAACGACTGCATCTACAATGCGTTTGTTCGTCCGTCACTTTCGCCCGAGACTGTTCAGGAAATAGAAGGACGCCGCGAATAGACCGGTTCGCTAAAGCTTCAAAAGGTCAAGGGTAAATTCTCCATGGAAATGCCAAAGCAAGCGATCGACTTACGTAGCGATACTGTCACCAAGCCATCGCCCGCAATGCGCCAAGCGATGGCGGAGGCCGTGGTTGGCGACGATGTGTATTTAGAAGATCCGACGGTCAATCGTCTCCAGGCGCGGGCCGCAGAAATCTTCGCGCGTGAAGCGGGTTTGTTTGTGCCTTCCGGGAGCATGGGCAATCTCGCCTGCATCATGGCGCAAACCTCGCGGGGTGAGGAGGTGATTTGCGAGGCCGCCGGCCATGTCTACAATTACGAGATGGCTTCGATGTCGGCTCTCGGCGGGGTTTTGCCCCGGGTCCTATCCGCCAAGGATGGTATTTTGAATTGGGAGCAGATCCGGACAGCCATTCGAGAGAAGGCCTACTATCGCCCGCAAACCGCGCTCGTCGCCCTGGAAAATACCCATAACATGGCGGGCGGCACGGTTTATCCGACGGCGTTGGCTCATGAGATTTGCACCCGGGCCCATGAGGCCGGACTCAAAGTCCATCTCGACGGCGCGCGAATTTTTAATGCCGCCACTTACCTTCGCGAACCCGTCGCAGAGATCACCAAGAAATTCGATTCGGTGCAGTTCTGTCTCAGTAAGGGCTTGGGAGCGCCGGTGGGTTCTATGATCGTGGGCGCGAAAGATTTTATCGAGCGCTGCCGGATCATTCGGAAAATGCTTGGTGGCGGCATGCGCCAAGCGGGAGTACTGGCTGCGGCTGGTTTGATCGCGTTGGAGGAGGGACCGAAGCTGCTTCCAGCGGACCACGAAAATGCGCAGATCTTGGCCCGGGGACTTGCCAAAATTCCCGGTGTGCAGATCGAGCCTGACAAAGTTCAGACCAACATCGTCATCTTCGACATCGGCAAGACCGGAATCGCTTCACCGCAGTTTGTTGAGCGGCTTCAAAAGCGCCAAGTCTTGAGCGGCGCGGTGGACTCAACGAGAGTTCGTTTGGTCACGCACCGGGATGTAACTCGTGAAGATATCGAGGAAGCAGCCGGGATCATTGGCGAGGTCATCGGCGCGGCTTACTAGCTCGGATTCCTCCGAGCGTGGTGCTCAGGCATAAGCCATCCGGCCGCAGCCGATGGGTCTCGAGTTGTAAGGCCGCCCTCAGCCTTGCCCCGAGGTCCACTTCCGGGGAAGGCCGGTAGTAAACCTTCTGCGCGATGATTTTACCCGCTTAGGCCGAGCAGCTTGGCCGCGTTGCCGCCGAGAATTTTCTTCTTGTCTTCATCCGAAACTCCCAGGGCGTGCACGACTTCCACGGATCGTTTGAGCGGTATGGGTACGGGAGGCGAGTCACTGCCAAAAACGACATGATCGAGGCCGATGGTATCGATCGCGCATCGAACCGCAGGAGGATGCAGCGACACGGTATCGAAATAGAGTTGTTGGATGTAACTTGCGGGTGGACGAGTGATGACGTCCGGCTCCCATGGTCCGAAACTTGGATCATGTCTTAGCTCGTAGCCGAAGTCGAGCCTGCCGGGCAGCATCGCCAGTGCGCCGCCCACGTGTGCACAGACCATTTTGAGATTGGGAAATTTTTCCAGGCCACCCGTGAGAATGAACCGGGTCAGTGAAAGCGTCGTGTCAAACGGCCTCCCGACCATTTCGGGAAGTCGAAAAATTTCCATCTTTTCGTTTCCGATGGTGAATTTCGGGGGATGGACAAACAGCGGGACCTCCAGTTCGGTGACCATCTCGAAGAATGGTCTTGCACGCTCTGA
>DASQUN010000830.1:0-2535 GCA_035641275.1 Candidatus Udaeobacter sp.
TTGCACTTGTGGATCCTCGCGCTGTTGCGTTCGCTCCACGGCCCAGCGGCGGCCGAGCAGACAGTAAAAAGGCGGTTGCAGCCGTTCGCCGCGCAGAGCGGCGCGAGTGAGATTTTTGTCCTCGGTTACCGGGGCTACGCCAAACTTAAATTTGTAATCGATCACCCGTAGTTGGTTGTTTCCCGGATCGCGGTCAATGCGGTCCATCCGGCCCCGAATGGTCATGCCCTTCGATGGCTCAGGCCAATCAGCCGCCAACCGATCGGTCATTTCGGTCTCCAGGCTCACGGGCTTAAATCCGGAGTCTGAAAGTTCCTTGATATCTTCGGTGATGACCTGGTGGAGGAGCTGAGTGAGTCCTGTTTTGAGAGTTTCCCAGGTAAGCGGATAGCCGACTGGGTTTTTTGTTTCGTATTCCGTGAATATCCGATTCGCGACCGTGACCAGTGTTGCTTCTAAATTGACCGAGTCGCGTTGGTCTTCAAAAGTGCCCCGCTCGATCAGATTTTGATAGACACCGGTCAAGATCGCATGGCCGAGCTCGCCGTATTCGGCAGCGTTTGGACCCAAGATCTCTTCCGGTCGTTCGAGCCGTTCCAGGCCGAGCACATGGCGCGCGAAAAACTGGAACGGACAGCGGGCATAGGTTTCTAGGGCAGTTGGCGAAAGGCCGTGCCCGGAAAAATGTCTCCAGAAATCGACAAGCGGCCCGACCGCGCCGTCGAAAGGGCCCAAGTGCTCGGTGCTCTGATCGAGCTCGATGACGACTTTTCGCCCTTGCTTGTATAGCGCCGGCGCGAGGGCGAAGCCTTCGACCAAGGGCGTGGGGTCTTTGCCTCCCAAACTGATCCGAACCGCGAGCTCTTCGGGGGGCAAAAATGTTTCCTGGTCGAAGGGTGGGGTCGTCGCCTTTTCCAGGTTGTTCCGCGGGATGGTTACTTTAGTAAGATGAGTCGTCGATTGATGGCCGATCGCCCGTTCGAGGTCGCTCAGGTACCATGAAGCTGCAAGCGCTCTGCCGCCTTCGTCGGCGCGCTGAAAGGAGCAGTAAAGCCGCTCCTTTGCGCCGCCGACCAGGAGCGTGAACAAGAGCTTTTCTTCGTCGAATGCCGCGAGCTTCTGATTGATCTTGTAGCCCAGGTCGCGCTCAAGAACCTCCCGATCGTGATCGCGTAAAAAAGCATCCTCACGAATCGTGCGGGGAAAAACTCCTTCATTTAGGCCGAGGACGAAAAGCGTCCGGAAGGAAAGGCCACGAGCGGCGGCGGCATTCAGCACCGTAACCCCAGCGTTGTTTGGTGAATTCAGCGCGATGCTCGATCGCTCCAACCAATGTTCAAAAGTCTGGCTGAAGTCGCTCAAGGAAATCTGCTCGTCTACGGCGTCGAGTCCGGCAAGTTGGTCCAGAATCGCCAGGATCTGTTCGTGCAAGAGCTCTTCAGCGGTCCTTGTCCTTGCTGCCTCCGCGACACCCAAATATTTTTTAAGCAGTGCCCTCCACGCATCAGCGTAAACACTCCATGGGGCCGATGGAGGTAAATTCAATAAATCATCGGCGAGGCCTTCGACGATCTCGGCCAAGCAGCGCAACTGAGCTGTAGCGATGCGGATAACCCGCGGCTCCTCGTCGTGGGAAAGTTGGGAGATGACGATGTCCTGATTCGTGTAGTTACGCAGCCGACGCCATTCCTGGATGCCCTTACAGATGGCCAATTCGCGGGTGGCCAGATCCCATAAGTCAGGCCGCGCCCAGTCCTTCGCCCCGGTGAAATGTTCGGTCTGGAAATAGGGTGAAGAAAGGAGATCGATAACTTGGGCGCGGAGAAAATCTTTTGCCGGCAAATTGAGAAGCAGGATGACCGCCTTGGTCATTGGGAACTGCACCAGGGGTTCATCGAACTGGCCCATTACGGGGATCTGGTGTTCTTGAAAGATCTCTTTAATCGTAGCGCCGTACGACTCGAGGTTTCGTGCCACGACGCCGATATCACTAAAGGACAATCCCCGGTGATCGACGAGACGAAGGATTTCCTTGGCGGCAGCCGCCACCTCGTCACGAACGCCAAAGGCATTCGAAATCGTACAATGCCATGAGTCCGGTAAATCAATATACGCCTGTTCATTGTCTTCGTCGAAAAGCTGAAATACGCGGGGTAATGCCGGTGTGCCGGCCGTCGTCAACTGCCGAGTCGGAGAGGTGCTGAAGCCTTGGACATGACGCTCGTAAAATCTTTCGGCAAAGCGCCAGCCTTGGTGGCTTGGCCGGCTGGGCAAGAGGGGAAAGAACAATGTCGCAGGGTAGTTCTGCGCTACGGCATGAAAGAGATCGATTTGAATCTGCGTAAGATCATAGAAGCCATAATAGAAAATCTGACCAAATTGGCGGAGGAAAGGAGACCCGGGAACTTGCGCAGTCGCCCATTGGTCCAACTCGGAATTGGTGTGAATCGCTTTGAGCTCGCAAAATCGGAGCAAAGTTTGCAGCAAGACCAGGATGTGCGAGCTGTGCTCATGGGCGCTACGACCGACCTGACC
>DASQUN010000831.1:0-4088 GCA_035641275.1 Candidatus Udaeobacter sp.
CGCAATAGTATTGCCATGAAAAGCGCCGCCGGGCCTTTCGGCCACATGTCGATGGGTGGCTTAGTCACCGTCCTCAAAGTTCGCGATAGCTTGCAGAGCTACGATACAGATCCGGGCTGGTACAAACATCCACCTGGAACCGTTGCGCTCAAAGCGAGTGATGACGAACTTCGCCGCGATGGGATTGATGCGAGCAAGCTAACACCCAATGGTGGCGATCCCTCCAAAGCGGCGCCGAAACAAAACGGCCATCAAGGCCACTAAGAAGGAGGATTTTTATGGTTGCCAGCAGACGTTTTCTAGTCCAGGTCGGGTGTTTTCTCGCCTTCTCCGCTGCGGCTCTATTCGCGATGGCCGCTCAGTACCATGCCCATAAAGCGCCGCATAACGGAGTCGTCGCCGAAGCGGACGGCACGCATTTCGAACTCGTGGTCGAAAAAAATGGTCAGGCTAACGTGTACGTTTATGACAAATCGATGAAACCAACATCGTTGCCCGAGGAGGCCAGGATTAACATGAAAGCGCACGATGGCACATCGCATAGTCAGGACCTTCGCGCTACGAAAGACGCGCAAGGTGCATCCGTCTTAAAAGGCGATGCGGTAAGAAACTTTAAAGACTGGGATACGGCCATTCTGACGGTAAAATCGAAAGACCGTCCTATCGTGGTCCGCTTCTCTCATCATCATTCAGGTAAAAAGGAACAGGGACACTGATCCCGGTCTGGCAATGTGAAGCATATTGACCCGTACGCCAGAGAATTAAGTGACCCACCCGAAAAGCAAAGTACACCTTCGCTCTGGCTAGCCCAGAAACAAACCTCGCGACTCAAAGGACGGAGTACCAATGGATGAGTCTAGCATTAGTCATTTTCGGAACGGAACTGCTCTGGAAAAATCAAGAGCGCATCAAAAGATCAATAAGGAGGCGACTAAAATGGCAAAAGATCCAGTCTGCGGCATGGACGTAGAAGAGCAAAAAGCAGCAGGCGCGAGTCAGCACAAAGGGCGCTCGTACTTCTTCTGTTCGAAAAGTTGCAAGGAAAAGTTTGACCGGAATCCTGAACAGTACGCGAAGTGAAGTCCAAGGTTGAAACGGGTTATGGCTCGTCATCGTTCTCTCAGGAGGTAGGTATTTTTATGAAGTGGAAATGGTTTTTGATAGCGATATTGTTTATCAGCCCTGCAGTCGCATCGGCTGCGGAGATATCGTCGCCGTACGCTGGTCAGGAAACGCGCGAGATAAAGGCGCTGTCGCGAGACGAAATCAATGGCTACCTTTCAGGAGACGGGATGGGCTTTGCCAAAGCAGCAGAGCTAAATCATTATCCCGGTCCCAAGCATGTCCTGGATTTGGCGGATCAGTTGCAGCTCTCGGAGGAGCAGCGTCGACGTTCACAGATGATCTTTGAGGACATGAAGTCTAAAGCGGTTAGCCTTGGCAGACAGCTTGTCGAAAAGGAGCGGTTATTGGATTCGCGTTTTGGGGACGCTAAAATTTCCGATGCTGAGCTCGTGCAACTGGTAACGGAAATTTCAGTCCTTCACGGAAAAATTCGAGCGGCGCATTTGCAGGCGCACCTTGCGCAGCGAGCGGCGTTAACAGCAGATCAGCTCATGCGTTATGACACACTCAGGGGATACCAGGGGTCCGGAACTCATGGTCAACATCACGGTCATTGAGATTTTGCGGTAAGCTTAAAACATGATTGATCCAATTTGCGGCATGGACGTTGAGCCGAGCACGGCTGCGGGAAAGTATGAGTACAACGGACAAACTTATTTTTTCTGCAGCCATCATTGCCTGACAAAATTCAAAGAAGATCCTGAAAAGTTTCTCAAGTCGCACGCGCGTTACGAGCATGCACACGCGGCTCCCCACTCGCACGCGCACGGTCACGAACAATCACACGGGCATGGGGCGCCACAGAAGCCCAAGTCTGATGAAACTGAACACGGTACTTATGTCTGTCCGATGGATCCCGACGTGCGCGAGTCCAAGCCAGGCGCGTGCCCCAAGTGCGGCATGGCTTTGGAGCCGGCATCCCCCGTCGCTCCTTCCGTGAAGACCGAATACGTCTGCCCGATGCATCCTGAAATCGTGCGCGATGAGCCTGGCTCTTGTCCGATCTGCGGTATGGCTCTGGAGCCGAGAACCGTAACTTTGGACGAACAAGCTAATCCGGAGCTGGTCGAAATGACTCGTCGGTTCTGGATCGGCGTGGTGTTGAGCGCGCCGATCGCTTTTCTCGCCATGTCCGATTTGATTCCGGGACAGCCGGTCCAGCGGATTTTCTCTCCCCGAGTGCTGAATTGGTTTCAGCTCATCCTCGCGACCCCCGTAGTCCTCTGGGGCGGATGGCCGTTTTTTCAGCGCGGCTGGGCGTCGATCGTCAACCGCAGTCCCAACATGTTTACCCTCATTGCGATCGGCGTCGGCACCGCCTACGTTTATAGCGTCGTCGCAACTCTTTTTCCGGAAGTTTTTCCCCATTCCTTTCGCAGTCACGGCGGCGAGGTAGGAGTCTATTTTGATGCCGCCGCGGTTATTACCACGCTGGTCCTGCTCGGTCAGGTGCTAGAGCTGCGCGCGCGCAGCAAAACCAGTAAGGCGATTAGAGCATTGTTAGGGCTTGCTCCAAAGACCGCTCGCATCGTGCGCGATGATGGATCTGAAGAAGACGTTCCGCTGGATCGCGTTAGACCGGGAGACCGGTTGCGTGTCCGACCCGGTGAGAAAGTGCCAGTGGATGGTGTCGTTTTCGAGGGAAATACGTCGGTCGATGAATCCATGGTGACGGGCGAACCGATTCCTGTTGAGAAAACAGCGGGCAGCAAGGTCATTGGTGGTACCGTTAATGGAACCGGCAGTTTCATCATGCGGGCCGAGCGTGTGGGAAGCGAGACACTGCTCGCTCAGATCGTGCGTATGGTGAGCGAGGCGCAGCGTAGCCGCGCGCCAATCCAGAGATTGGCGGACACTGTCGCCAGCTATTTCGTTCCAGCCGTGGTTTTGGTCGGTGTCGCAACCTTCATCATCTGGAGCTTGGTCGGACCGGAGCCGGCAATGGCCTACGCTCTGCTCAATGCCGTCGGTGTACTGATCATCGCTTGTCCGTGCGCTCTGGGTTTAGCTACGCCCATGTCCATCATGGTTGGAACAGGGCGCGGAGCGACTGCGGGTGTGCTGATCAAGAATGCCGAAGCGCTTGAGGTGTTAGAGAAGATCGATACGTTAGTGGTTGATAAGACCGGAACACTGACTGAGGGCAAACCGCGGTTGGTTTCTGTGCTTGCCGTACCAGAACAAGGTGAAGGCGAGCTACTCCACCTCGCCGCCAGTCTCGAGCGTGGCAGTGAGCATCCGCTGGCCGCCGCCATTGTCAAGGGCGCCGAAGACAAAGGCGTGAAGCTCGCGGATGCGCGCGAGTTTCGCTCGATCACGGGAAAAGGCGTCATCGGTTCGGTAGATGGAAAACAGATTGCCCTCGGCAATCGCAAACTGTTGGAGGACTTGAGGATCGAACCGGGTGACTTATGGAATCAGTCGGAACGGCTCAGGCAAGACGGACAAACCGTAATGTTTGTCGCCGTTGATGGCGTTGTCGCCGGAATGTTGGGTATAGCCGATCCGGTGAAACAAACCACGCTGGAAGCAATCGAGATGCTACACGAGGAGGGCATAAGAATCGTTATGCTGACGGGCGACAATCGCACGACGGCGGAAGCGGTGGCGAAAAAACTAGGTATCGATGAAATCCAGGCCGAAGTGCTGCCAGAGCAAAAAGGCAAAATCGTGAAACGGCTCCAGGCGGAAGGTAGGACCGTGGCGATGGCCGGCGACGGAGTCAACGATGCCCCAGCTCTCGCCCAGGCTCACGTCGGGATTGCGATGGGAACAGGCACCGACGTCGCCATGGAAAGCGCCGGCGTGACCTTGGTCAAAGGCGATCTTCGCGGGATCGCCAAGGCGCTCCGCCTAAGCCGTGGCACGATGCGCAACATCCGCCAAAATTTGTTCTTTGCGTTTATCTATAACGTACTCGGAATTCCTATAGCGGCCGGCGTGCTTTATCCTTTTTTCGGCAT
>DASQUN010000832.1:0-4559 GCA_035641275.1 Candidatus Udaeobacter sp.
ACAAGGTTCATGAAGAAGAGGACTTGATTTGGCCACGGATGTGATCATGCCCGCGCTAGGAGTAGCGCAGGAAAAAGGAACGCTGCTTAATTGGCTCAAAGCCGAAGGCCAATCGGTGACCAAAGGCGAGCCGCTCATGGAGATCGAAACCGATAAGGCTACTGTGGAAATCGAAGCGCCAGCTTCAGGAATTTTAACCAACGTTGCGGCGTCCCCGGGCGATGAAATTCCGGTGGGAAATAGAATCGCAGTCATCCTTGCGCCTGACGAGAAATTTGCCGAAACGCCCCCAGCGCGATCGCAAGGTCGCGATCAGGCGTTACCACAATCTGCTCCAGCCAAGCCTGGGCGCAAGTTCGAAGAAAGGTCTCAGCACTCTGGAGTCATTAAAGCCTCGCCAGCTGCCCGAAGAATCGCGCGTGAAAAGGGTTTAGAGTTGTCGGCTGTGCGGGGCACCGGGCCCGAAGGAGCTGTTTTAACCGAAGATCTGATCCGGTTTAGCGCCGCTCCAGTCGCTGGTCCTGGAGGTCCAGCTAAGATCAAGGAAACAGTCCAACTCACACCAATGCGCCGCATTGTCGGTGAGCGAATGACCCAGAGCAAGCAAACCGCGCCCCATTTTTACCTGAGTATCGATGCTGATATGACCGAAGTCACCCGACGAAGAAACGCACTTAAGGCTAAAAACGAGCAGGAGATCCCATCGGTCAACGATTTCATCGTCTGTGCCACAGCACGAGCGTTACGAGAAGTACCCTCCCTCAACGCGGCTTTTACCGAGCAAGGGGTTCAGTTTTACTCCGACATCAATATCGGGGTCGCTGTGGCGCTGGACGACGGCCTCGTGGTGCCGGTGATCCGCAACGCCGACCGCGTCTCGCTGGAAGAGCTAGGTAAGCAGAGTCGTAATCTCGCCGAGAAAGCTCAGAAGAAAAAACTTCTGCCTTCGGATTACGAAGGCGGCACTTTCACGATCTCCAATCTTGGCATGTTCGGCGTCGATAGCTTTATCGCCATTATCAACCCGCCGCAGTGCGCTATCCTCGCAGTCGGTCAGGTCACGCCACGTGTCGTTCCCCATGGGGAAGGCATTGCCGTGCGTCCCATAATGACCATGAGCCTTTCCGCCGATCACCGTGTTGTCGACGGCGCCCAGGCGGCAAGGTTTCTGCAACAGCTAAAAGGACAGTTGGAAAAGGGAGATTTCTAGTTTAAGAGCGACGGGGGTCGATAATAGTTCAAAGGAAGGAGCATCGCATGAAACGATTTATTTTTTTCCTGGGAACCGTGTGGAGCTGCCTGGGAGTGTCCGCCGCCTATGCGCAGACAGAGAGGATCACGATGGCGGGAGGGCCTCCCACTGGGGTTTTCGGCATTTTCGCGACGGGTATTGGAACCTATCTCTCAAAAAATGTCCCTAATCTTGACGTCTCCGTCGCTGCAACCGGCGGTTCAGTGGAGAACCCGCGCCGAATCAATGCAAAAGAAGCGGAGATGGGACTTTCTTTTTCATCAGATCTACATGAGGCGTATCACGGATTGGAAAAGTTTAAGGCAAAGCCGTTAACCGATCTCCGCGCGATCGGCTTGGTCTTTTTTGGCGTTGCTCACCTGATCACCTATGCGGATAGCGGCATCCGAACTGTGGAGGAATTGGCCGGCAAGCGCGTCGCCGTGGGAAGTCCAGGATCGGGAACCTTCGCCTCTGCCGAGCGGGTTTTTCGGTCCACGGGAATCTGGGACAAGGTCAATAGGATACCTCTCCTGGGTGCAGCGGCGGGTGAGGCAATGAACGAGGGAAAGGCGGACGCTTTTTTTTGGACCGGTCCGGAACCTGACCGAGTGACCACGGAGGCGGCTGCCAAGAAGCCCGTACGGGCACTCGATATCTACACGTCCGTTTCAAAAACCGACTTCTTCAAACAGTATCCCTATTTTGCGCGCTACGTGTTTCCAGCAGGTTCTTACCGGGGAATCACAGAGGATACTTCAACCGTGGGGATTCCAGTGATCTGGTATGCGCACCGGGAATTCTCGCCTGCGCTCGTCCAGAAGATCACACAAGCCGCCTACAGCAAGGAAGGGAACGCGCACATGCTGAAGGTCCACGCCGGGTCTAAGGATATGGTCCCGCAAAAAGCTTTGCAGGGCGTCACCATTCCTCTGCACAAGGGTGCTGAGGACTACTGGAAAGCCGCCGGCATTCAAATTCCCGAAGCGATGCGCGCGAAGTAACCTACAAGGCTGCAGCAACTATGCTCGAAGAGTCCTCTCAAATCCGTACTCTGTCACGATATTGGAACTTGGCCGTGCAGCTGATGATGGGCGGCGTGGCTTTGTTTTACCTTTGGACCGCGACGGTCGGTGTGATTCCGCTGGAATACTTTCGCGGCATCGCCGTGCTCTACAGTCTCGTGGTTCCCTTGCTCCTCTACACGGGATGGCACCGCGCCCGCGCGGATGCTCCGTCTCTGCTTGACCTGCTGCTGGCCGCAGCCACGGTAGTCGGGGTAGTCTATTGGATCGTCGAGCATGAGGGATTGGCCTACCGAGCAGGGGCTTACACCACAGTTGATCTCTGGATGGGCGTCATCGTGACCCTTGCGGCCATCGAGGCGGCCCGGCGGGTACTCGGGCTCGGCATGGCGATGTGCGCAATTCTGCCCATCGCCTACGCACTATTTGGATCTTACCTCCCGTTTATCATCGGCCATCGAGGATTCACTTTCCGCCGGGTGATTGAGTATGTCTACCTCACCTCGGACGGGATCTTCGGCATCATGGCGGAGGTCGTGGCATCCTTCATCATTCCCTTTGTTGTCTTCGGTGCCTTCTTGCAGCGCGCCGGCGTGGCAAAATTTTTTATCGATCTCTCTCTCGGGGCGCTGGGACGCATCGCCGGCGGACCGGCGCAGGCGGCGGTCGTCTCCAGCGCGCTCCTCGGAACTATCAACGGGAGCCCGATCGCGAACACGGTTACAACAGGCGCCGTGACTATTCCTCTGATGATCCGCGCCGGGTTTCCTCGTCACATCGCGGCGGCGGTGGAAGGCGCGGCTTCGACCGGGGGTATGGTCTTGCCCCCGATCATGGGCGCGGGTGCGTTTATCATGGCCGAGATGACGGGCATTTCCTACCTTGAGATCATCAAGACCGCGGCCATTCCCGGCATTCTTTTTTTTGTATCCGTCGGCATCATGATCTACTTTGAATCGAGAAAACTCGGCTTGCGAGGCTTAGACAAAGCAGAAATCCCCAGACTCCGCAATGTCCTCGGGCGCGACTGGTATTTGTTTACGCCGGTTGTTGTCTTGATATTTTCGCTCTATTCCGATTTCTCTCCCGAGGGCGCGGCTGTCCATGGGATTATCGCTACCGTTGTCGTGAGCTGGTTTCGTTCTGAAACACGGATGGGGTGGCGGGAGATCTGGGAGGCCCTGGTTGGCGGAGGCAAAGACTGTTTGTTCGTTGCGGCCTTAACCGGGGCCGTGGGAGTTCTTATAGGCGTTCTGGCGCTGACCGGGATTGCGATCAGGTTCTCTTATATTTTGGTGGAGCTGGCAGGCCAGAATCTCTTCCTCACCATCGCGCTCATCGCCGTGGCAACTTTCATCCTGGGTCTCCCGCTTCCAATAACCGCCACCTACTTGGTCGTCGCCGTCGTCGCGGTCCCGGCATTGGTCAAATTGGGCGTCCCCTTGCTTGGCGCCCATCTGATTGTATTTTGGCTCAGTCTTGACTCCAACATCACTCCGCCGATCGCCATGGGACCCTTTGCCGCCGCCGCTATCGCGGGAGCGGATCCGATGAAAACCGGATGGAGCTGTTTCAGGTTCGCGAAAATCATATATGTGATGCCTTTGCTCTTTGCCTACAGCCATATTCTCTTTACCGGTACGCCGGCCGAGAATCTTTGGGCGGTCTTCTCGGCTACGCTCGGCACGGTGCTTTTTTCCATCGTTAGCACCGCGTTTTTCTACGTGAGGACCACGCTTGTGGAGTGGTTGATCCTCGCCGTTGCCACGGTCCTGGCATTCGTTCCGATGTTAGGGACGGAGGCGGCCGCTGTGGCTCTCTTTGCCGCCGTTTATTTCTGGCAGCGCAAACGGGCGGGCGCCTTGACCCGGCAAAGCGCCGAGCCATCCATTGAGATTGCAAGCAAATGAACCCACCCCAATCGCCCTTTGATCAACCCGTGGTTTTGCCCACAGAAGATTCCATCGATCTTCACGCATTCCAACCGAAGGATATTCCAAGCGTAGTGGAAGAGTATCTGCACCAGTGTAGGGAGGCCGGGATCCTGGAAGCGCGAATTATTCACGGCAAAGGAACAGGGGTTCAGCGAAATATCGTCCGCTCAATTCTGGCGAAGAATGCCTCGGTTCTTTCCTTTCGAGACGCGCCGCCTGAAGCCGGCGGTTGGGGCTCTACGATAGTCGTGCTGAAGAAAACGGATTAGTTCGAAGCAAAAGGGTCAGCGCCTTTGGCCTGGATCAAATAGTACATTGTGATGCCGACCCCAACGGTAATAAAACTATCCGCCAAGTTAAATGCCGGCC
>DASQUN010000833.1:0-4312 GCA_035641275.1 Candidatus Udaeobacter sp.
GTGCGCAGAGCGATCGTGGAACGCCATCCTGACTTTCCGGCGAAGTTGACCAGAGCGTTCAAGGAGGCCAAAGAGGCCGGCACGACCTACATGGCAACGGATGAAATCGCCGGCTACGAAAAAGAGCGACAGGTGCTGGGCGAGGATCCCTACGCATACGTTCTCGGCGAAAACGAGAAGCGGACGATGCGGGCTCTAAATCGTTATCAGCTCGAGCAGGGGCTGATGCGCAAAGAGTTGCCGATTGAGGGTCTATTTGTCGGGCATACGTAATGGATAAGCGCATCACGATTGTGCTTCGCCGCTTGCTAATGAACCTCTTTACATTAGTCATGCCTCTCGTCGCTCTGTACTCATGGTCTCAGGCTGCGACAGGTGACGACTCTGCGAAGGCTGAAGGCGAGGTCATTTTCTACAGCTCGCTCAACAATGAGCAGATCGTCACGCTGGTTGATGCATTCAAGAAAAAATATCCGTTCATCAAACCGTCTTTTTATCGGGCGACCAGCGAGCGAGTTTTGCAGCGGGTCATCACCGAGGCCAGGGCCGGCCGTTTCACAGTTGACGTCATAACTTCGGCCGGATTCCAAGTCCAGCTCATCAAAGAAACAGGACTTACGCAGAAGTTTGTTCCTGCTGAGGCTTCCGCCTATCCGGAAGGCTTCAAGGATCCTGACGGTCATTGGATCAACGTTCACTCGCTGCTCAACACCATGGCTTACAACACGCATCTCGTCCCGCCGAACGAAGCGCCGAAGAGATACGAGGATTTACTCGCGCCAAAATGGAAAGGCAAGATCGGCGTCAATGTCCAAGATCCCGAGTGGTATGTAA
Source organism: Candidatus Udaeobacter sp. (assembly GCA_035641275.1). Lineage (GTDB taxonomy): Bacteria > Desulfobacterota > Binatia > UBA9968 > UBA9968 > DASQUN01. The sequence goes on from DASQUN010000833.1 coordinate 835, forward strand.
ATTTACAGAGGCGCATGGGCAAGGAGAAAGCCAGAGCATTTCTCAAAGCGCTCGCCGCGCAACAGCCGGGGATGCGCGACGGTCATAATATCGCCGCCCAACTCCTTGCCGCCGGTGAATTCCACGTCGTGACCAACACCTATGCTCACATCGCCGCACGCATCAAAGGCCAGGGCGGGCCCGTTCAGCACGTTTTTGATGAGCCGGTGATCACTTACGTTCACCCCGTCGCGTTGGCCAAGTCTGCGCCCCATCCAAACGCAGGCAAACTGCTCGTGAGTTTTATTCTGTCCGCCGAGGGACAGAAGATGCTGCGAGACCAAGGTAGGATTCCCGGCCACCGCGAGATCGATGCCAAAGTGTTTTCCTTGCGGCAAGTGAAGCTCTTTCCGAGCGATCCGGCCCTAGCGAAAGAATATGGACCGGCAGCAGAAGAAATGCGGGCAATCTTCGGCGCAAAATAAAGTCTAGGGTCTCGCGTCTGGAGTCTTGAGTTAACGCGGGACTCGAGACTCTAGACCCTGGACCGGTGCTGAGGCTACATAACCGGTTTGTTGAATCTAACAAGAGGGCGAAAGAACTATGAGCCTATTCCCAGCCCAGCGCACAACTCCCCTCCCCGGCGGCTACATGGGCAAAATCCTTCGCGTCGACCTCGCCACCGGATCGATGAGAGACGAGAATCTGCCTGAGGCGCCGCTCTTAAGAAAATTTATCGGCGGACAGGCGTTCGCTTCCTACATATTGCTGAAAGAGTTGCCGCTCGATGCGAAACCGTTTGGACCGGAGAATGTGGTTGTCATGATGACCGGGCCGCTTACCGGAAACGGCTTCACCCCCGGCGGCACCAAGATGACCGCCGTCTATTTGAGTCCGCTCACGAACACGACGCTTGGCCGGGGCGCCACCAGCGGCTACTGGGCCACATACCTGAAAGCAGCCGGCTATGACGGCATCATTCTCAACCGCGCCTCGCCGAAACCCGTATATCTTTATGTCCACGACGGGAGAGCCGAGCTGCGCGATGCCTCTAAGGTTTGGGGCCTAGGCACGCGGGATACGGAAGACCGGTTGCGCGAGTTAGTAGCCAACCGTGACGCCAAGGTGCTTTGCATCGGACCCGCCGGCGAGAACCTGAACCGGGCCGCGATGCTCGCCAATGACTACAATCACTTCGCTGCCCACAGCGGTGGCGCGGTCTTAGGATCAAAAAAACTCAAAGCGATTGTTGTCTCTGGCACTGCGCGGCCGAACATTCATGACAAGGCCACCCTGGTCGAGGCGGGATGGCGCTGGCGGAAGACGCTGGAACAACATGACGTCAAAAAGAAGAAGACCAAGTACGGACACGGCGAGGCCTGGGGAGCGCTCAATAATCTAAACTGGCGCAGCACGGATCTTTCCCCGGCACATATTCACGGGTTCGGCGAGAACGACGTGGTGCTCCGGCCCTGCTTTCAGTGCGCCCGCATGTGCCCTTGGGACGCGAGGCTCGGCGAAGGCGAATTCAAAGGCACGGTCGTTCATTTCAACGCCGGAGGCGAGTGGCTTGACACCTTTTTCAACCTTGGCATCAAAGGCAACGCCGTTCTGTATCTTGCCGAGAAGATCAACAACCTCGGCATCGAGTGCAGCCATTTCTCCTGCGGCGCAGGGGTGGCATTCGAAGCATGGGAAAAGGGACTCCTCGGACCGGACAAGACCAACGGCTTGAAATTGGAATGGGGCAACGTTGAAGCGGTGGACCAGCTCTTGGATATGGCAGCGAGGCGCGAGGGTTGGCTCGGCAATCTACTTGCGGAGGGCCCCAAGCAACTCGCCGAGTCCATAGGCGGCGATGCGCCCAACTGGGCAGTGCATACCAAGGGCGGAACGCCAGCGATGCACGAATGGCGGCCGCTCTTGGGCCAGATGCTCCGCGAGTTGGTCGCGAGCGGCGGCATGAAGCCGCAGGGAGGCGGCTCGACCAAGCCTCCGCCGGACCTGCGCCACAGAGAGAACTGGGGTCCACTCCAAATGGACAAGCCGGATGGCTGGGCCTGGTCGCATGTTCTCTCGGAGCAATATCGCCAGTTCGCCGGCATCTTCGGCGGCTGTTGGTTTGCGCAGATGAATCAAAAGCCGGACGGCTTGAACAGCATCGTCGATTCATTCAACGCGATAACCGGATGGAATTTCAGCATGGACGAAGCTCTCGAAGCCGGACATCGGAGCATGATTCTGCAGAGCCTCTTCGGCACGCAGCGCGGCTGGATCGCGGATTTCGACTGGAAAGACGTCGGCCGGCGATTTTTGGAGCCGATTCCCGACGGCAAATACCAAGGCTTCACGATTGCCAAGTGGCTCCCCGATCTGATCTACGAATATTATCGCCTCTCCGGTAGACACGAGAGGACGGGCAGACCATTCAAAGAAACTCTGGAGCGACTCGGCCTGGAAGAATTTAGGGCTTGGAGCCAGGAAGGCAGCCAGTTGTGAATGGGATGATGTCAATTCAGCGGTTGGCCGCCGGCGTGGCGCGAAGGATCTGACCGTCGCGGGCGTCGGTGACAAGATAGAGCGAGCCATCTGATCCCTGGCGCACGTCGCGGATGCGCTCCCCCAAATGTCCCAGGTAACGTGCTTCTTGCGCGACTTTGCCATCCTTCATCACAAGTCGCACCAAGAGCCCGGGAGTGAGCGAGCCAACGAGAATGTCATTCTTCCAGCCCGCGAAAAGCTCGCCCGTGTAGAAGATCATACCCGAAGGCGCGATCACCGGATCCCAGTAGTAGACCGGCTGCTCCATCCCTTCTTTCGCGGTGCCTTCGCCGATCTTAAAAAAGGAATAGTGGACACCGTAGGAAATCACCGGCCAGCCGTAATTCTTGCCGGCTTCCGGGTGGTTCAGCTCATCGCCGCCGCGCGCGCCGTGCTCCACCGTCCAGAGCTGTCCGGTGTCGGGATGGAGCGCGGCGGCCTGGACATTGCGATGGCCGTACGACCAGACCTCGGGCCGTGCGCCCGTGCGATTGACGAAAGGGTTCTCACTCGGCATCGAACCGTCCGGGTTGATCCGCACGATCTTGCCGATCGTCGTTGACAGGTCCTGGGCACTGTGGGAATGATTGAACCGCTCACCTAAAGTCACGAACAGTGTGCCATCGCGACGAAACACGATTCTCGAACCCCAGTGATTCGAGCCGCTCACCTTGGGCTGCTGGCGCCAGACCACCTGGGTGTTTTCAAGCCCGCGTTCGCCGAGTCGCCCGCGGGCAACGGCGGTGCCTGCGCCCCCTTCGCCGGATTCGGCAAAGGAAAGATAGATGAGCCGATCCTTAGTGAATGCCGGACTCAACGCCACGTCGAGAAGCCCGCCTTGCCCGCGCGCGAAAACCTTCGGCACGCCGGCTAGCGGCTCGGAGAGACGGCCGTCGCGCTCGACCCTGCGCAGCCGGCCCGGACGTTCCGTGACGAGCATGCCGCCGTCGGGGAGAAA
>DASQUN010000834.1:0-2946 GCA_035641275.1 Candidatus Udaeobacter sp.
GTTCAGCAAACAGCGCAGACTCCTCAGGCAGGACCTCGAGGCGAACGCCCTTCCGCTTTTGTCGCCGCTGTTGTCCCGCCAGGACACGGAGATCGCCCGGCTCGAGAGCGAGGGTGGTGGCCATAGAAGGTTGATGATGCTCGTGCGGCGCAACTCCCATTCCGCGCTGACGAAGCACAACTATGTGGAGATTCAACAAGACGCCGCCGAGTTTTAGCCAGCATGATGATGAAGGACATCAAAACCGCGCGGCATTCAATCCATCTCCAGTACTTCATCTGGGGCGCGGATCCCTTCACCGAGGACCTGAAGGAAATCCTAAGCGCAAAGGCGAGGACGGGTGTCGAGGTCCGGCTGCTCTATGATCCGATAGGCTCCCAGGCCCATGTGGGGCGCGCCTATGTCAGGAAGATGCGGGCGGTGGGGATCCGAATGGCGCCGACCTCGCCGCTCTATCGGCTACATACGATCAGCTACCGCAATCACCGCAAAATCACCGTGGTCGACGGCGCGATCGGCTATACCGGCGGCATGAATATCGGGCAGGAGCACATCAGTGGCGGGAAGGGGATTCGATTTCTGGCGCGATACCCAGTTGCGCATCGTCGGCGAAGGCGCTGCGCTGTTGCAGGCGGTGTTCATGGTCGATTGGTACAACGCCGTTAAGGAGAACTTGTTTTACAAGGCATACTTCGCGACGGACGCGGGGGCGTGTGTCGCAGGCGACGTTCCGGTCCAGATCCTGACATCGGGACCCGACTCGCAATGGGCGGCGATCCGGCAGCTCTACTCCTTCATGATCGTATCGGCGAAGCAGCATGTCTGTATCCAGTCGCCCTTCTTCATCCCCGACGCAACTATCGCTGAAGCTCTGATGGCCGCGGCCCTATCGGGTGTCGACGTCAAGGTGACGCTGAGCGCCCGCCCCTCAGGCAACAGACTGCCGGATTGGGCGGAGAATACCTATATCTCCGATATCGTCGCCGCGGGCGTGCGCGTATTCCTTTACCAGAAAGGTTACCTGCACGCCAAAACGATCAGCATCGACTCCGAAATATGCTCGATCGGCTCGGCGAATATCGACATCCGCAGCTTCAGCATCAACTACGAGCTCAATGCGGTGCTCTACTGCAAGCGGCCCGCTAAGGAACTGGAGCAGGACTTCGAACGGGACCTCATTCACTGCACCGAGTTCGATATTAGAGACTATGAGAAACGCAACGCCGTGCGGTTCAGGGATTCGGTGGCAAGGGTTTTCTCTCCGTTGCTGTGAGAAAACCATGCCGAGGAGGACGGCAGCTTAAATCCCAGCCCTACCCAGCCAGCGCGCTGGTACAGAAAAGGAGTTATGTATGCAGCAACGCGTCTTAGTAACAGGGGCGCGGCCGGCATTGGACGGCAGATCGTTCGGGCGTTCGCGGCGAACGGCGCCAAAGTATTCGTCTGCGACATCAACGCCAAAGGTCTTGAGAATTTAGCGCGAGGGATCCCCCGGTTGGCGACGAAGGTTTGCGACATATCTAACCGCGGCAAATCTATATCGGGTCAAATGCTGCCGATAGACAACGACATCTAGACGGCGTCATAAGCCGGCTCGGAATGCCTAAAAGAAGAAAAACAGTGGCGCCTCGAGGTCCACTAGCCCGGTCGAAAGAGGGCTTTGGGATGTAAACGGTGTATATGAATAAGGAGGGAAAATGCTAACCGTACGCCGGAGCAACGAAAGAGGAGCTTCGAAATTCACTGGCTCGACAGCCGTCATACATTCTCGTTCGGCGACTACTATGACCCAAAGAATATGGGCTGCAGCGATCTTAGAGTGATCAATGAAGACCGAGTTGATCCAGGCGCCGGGTTTCCCACCCACTCGCATCGCGACATGGAAATCATCACCTATGTGCTCGAAGGCGCCCTGACGGACAAAGACAGCACAGGCACGAGCTCTGTGATCCGGGTCGGTGACGTGCAGCGCATGAGCGCCGGCACCGGCATCAGCCACAGCGAGTACAATGCGTCTAAAACCGAGCCGGTGCATTTCCTGCAGATCTGGATTCAGCCGGAGCGTGAGGGGTCGAAGCCGGGTTATGAGCAACGCGAGTTCCCGCAAGCTGACAGAGGTGGAAAGCTGCGCCTGGTCGCCTCGCGTGATGGGGCCGACGGCTCTGTGACAGTTCATCAGAATGTAAAGCTCTATGACGCGCTGCTCTCATCCGGAGATGCGGTTTCGCATCGGCTCGACAAAGACCGCCACGCTTGGATACAAGTCATCAAGGGCGCGCTCACGGTCAAGGACACGCTTTTGCGAGCGGGTGACGGAGCGGCAATCAGGCAAGAGAATTTTCTCGAAATCCGGGCGAGTGAAGACGCTGAAATTCTGCTCTTAGATTTAGCATAATCCGCGCAGTCATGTGGTGTCCGCAGATCAGCGTATAGATCGCAGCCTGGATCGTTACGGAGGAATTTGTGAAGGACGTTTGTGAACACCTACAGGCTGGCAGCAGCGATGTTGCATGTCGCAGGCAAGCGGCGCCGATGCCACGGCCGTGGATGAACATTAGTTAGCTTTGCTTCCGAGATCCGATTCCGCGACCCAGGCCTTTCTATCCTCTGCGAATTCAAGTAACAGCCGAACTCACCCAGAACGATCAAATACGATGGACGTGGGTTTCAGGGATGGCTCGTTTTGCAGGACTTCTGAGATGACAGAGAGGCCATCGTAAGGATCAATCATCCTTTCACAACTGGCTGGCTTCTTGGCTCCAAGGCCTAAATTCTTCCAGGCCGAGTCGGTCCAGAGTTTCTTTGAATGGTCTGCCCGTCCTCTCGTGTCTACCGGACAGGCGATAATATTCGTAGATCAAATCGGGCAGCCACCTGGCAATCGTGAAGCCTTTGTATTTGCCGTCGGGAATCGGCTCCAAAAATCGCCGGCCGACGTCTTTCCAG
>DASQUN010000835.1:0-4500 GCA_035641275.1 Candidatus Udaeobacter sp.
TGGAACCGAGCCGCGCGTCAACAACGTAAATATGTTTGTGCTCGCCGAGCTGTTTCTCGATGTCGGGCCACTTGAAAAGAATTTCCTGTCCTTTGCGCCGCCCCTGCTCGTCCTTGGCGAACTTTACGCTATGCATCGCCAGCTCGGTATGACGTTCCTTGACTGACTTTACTTCCATGCAATCCTCCCCGAAATCGACATACAATTCACGGTCTTTAATCTTGTGAATGTCCGCTGACTCTATAACAGAGGCGAAAAGTTTCCAAGGATTCCGGCCCATCGTATGATCCGGAGAAAAATGGCGGAAAGGAATCGGGCGGCGGTAGGAACCTTACTTGCGCAACAGCAATTTATTGTAAAGACCGATCAGTTCTTGATAGCGGTCGCCCCATTTTTCCGGGGACGGTATCACCACCTTGCGATCGCCGATGTCATCGGGCCCTTTGCCGCTAATGCTCTTGTGGCCCATCCAACGTCCGTGACCGTACATGATGTCCTGTCCCTTCTTGGACATTAGAAAGTCCGCTAACAGGGCGGCGGCATGGGGGTGGGGCGGGCGCGCAGCCATGTAAATCGGCACCAAGGATTTCACCGGCACAAACGGTTGAGGAAATTGATAATCAATCGGCGCGCCGGCCTTCTTTTTGGCCATGGCTTCTTGGTGGTGGCCGTCGATCTCGACGTGGAATTCACCGGCAGCCACCAACTGAGTGATAAGGGTCGGCCCGCGCCGAACGTGGAGTGATTGCTGGCCTATTTTGCTCGCGAGCTCGACCCCTTTCGCCTCTCCATAATAATCCAGAACCGCCGCCAGCCAGTCGAAAGACTCGTCGTCGACCGCCATCTTGCCCGACCACTTTGGGTTTGCCAGGTCCTCAAGCGAGCTGGGGGCTTCCCTGCGATTCACCATTTTGGTGTTGTAAATGAACACCAACGGCGTGGCAAAAATGCCGTTGAGAAAACCCTCCTTGTCGTAGAAGCTCTCGCGCAATTGAGTCCGGTACGGAGTTTTGTAGCGCATGATCGCCCCGGCTTTTTTCAATGTGTTAATCGTCATGCTGCGGGTATTGAAGACATCGTACAAATACGAGCGCGCCCGGTACTCGGTGAGAACTTTGTTTAGCAAAGAGCCACCCCCACCCGTCAACGCATTGACTTTCAAGAAGGGATACTGCGCTTCGAAAGCATTGATCAGATCCTGCGCATAGGCGCGGTTCATCGCCACATACCAGGTCACGGCGCCTTCTTTTTTTGCGCCATTAACCAGACGCGCTTGGCGCTCGGCATCGGATAGCTGATTAATCTGTTCGAGAAGTTTCTCTTCCGTCTGGGCCCGGACAAGATCAGCGCATGAAAGAGACAGAACCAAGAATAAGGTGAAGCAACGCCGTTGAATCGCGAACCGCATAGAGCCTCCTTGGCGTGAGCACAGTTCATGAATTCGATCTTGAAAATCTGTCCTGAGCGAATGCGAAGGATGTCAAAATCATTTCGTTCCCAGTTCCCGCTGCGCCTCTCTGAGAATTGACAGATCGGCAATTTCGCTCAAGGGAATGTCGCGGGTGATCTTCATGGTTTTCTTAGTCTCATCGACAACTAGTCGCAGTCCCTTTTCGCACATATTGATATCGTCATTGTAGACCTTGGCCACGCCGTCGTACGTTGCCGTAGCGATCTCTCGATTGACCTTAAGCCACTCCATGATGAACTGAATGGTTCCGTCACGATTGCCTCGAATATAGCGGTAGGCCTTGATGCCGGCCCTGATGACTCGCTTGATTTCATCGGGCCTCTCTTGGATTTTCTTCACACCTGACACCAAACCGGTCTCGGGGAAGATGAGGATTTCGTCGGCTCTGGCAAGAACGTTAAAGCCTCGCTTCTTCGCCTCGTAATCCAAGGGCGGAGCCAGTAGAGTCGCGTCAATCAAGCCCTGGGTAAGCGCGGCAAAACGAGCCTCCACTGGACCAATGGCAATGAACTTCATATCCTTCTCGGGGTCGAGACCAAAGTGCTTGGCCATGACCCGCGCGGCGAAATGAGCAACGCCGCCAAAGACTAGGATCCCGACCGTCTTGCCTTTAAGTTCCTGCACTGACTTAAATTCAGGACGCGTAACCAGTGCGAGAACAGGGGCCGGCACGTAGCAGGCGACCACCTTGATCTGCAATCCCGTAATGGCGCCCCCGATGTTGCTGCCGAGGCCGGTGCCGTAATCTACTTCGCCGCTGCCTAGCGCGGTTCTGGACGCAGCGCCGGTGATCCGGATGATCTCGGTCTCGATTCCCTCTTCTTTAAGGAAGCCCCTTTTCTGCGCCAAAGGGAAAGTCATGAACTGCCCGCTCAACCCGGAGACGGTGATTCTAATCTTGTCGGCAGCATGACTCGGCATCTGAAACAAAAAAACTATCGATAGAATCACCAATGATTCTTTCATAAGATCGCGTTTCCAGACGAGTTCTGAGATTGCGGCACGCAGCTTTGATTAACACTTCATCTTCGTGTTTTAGATCATTGCTTTTTCATAGGAGGCATCTCAAACGTCTCTTCGCCCTTCTCCAATACTCTGTGCCCCGGCACGGCGTCGGCGTCGGGGAGAATGGAGATGGACTTCAGTACTCGTCCGTCACGGAGCCCGAATGCGTGAACCGTGCCGGGAGGAACCACTACGCTGGTCTGGGTTTCGATCTTATGTTCCTCCTCGCCCACCCGCGCGAACCCGTCGCCATCGACTTCGAGGAAGACCAATACCTCTTCAGTGTCGTGCCAGTGCAACGGTGTTCGGTGATGATCTCCCATTTCAGCTAACCAAACAGACAAAGAATTCGACCCGGCAGATCGGTTCACCGCCACCCGCAAAGACTGGCGCCACGGCTCGTCAGGAAACTCCAGAAGCGGTCGATCCTTGTGGTAAATTACTTTCATCTTGTCGCTCCTTTTTCTGCGAAATTCGATTGTACCGACTTAAGCAAATACGCTCTCACTACGAAGTGTCTCATGAGCTTACGCTCGTCTATAGCGAATCAAAATGGAGGCATATCGCTGCATGTTACTTGACCTCCTTTCCCCTTGATGGGGAAAGGCCGGGATAGGGGTGCTCGGGAACCAATCAAGACCATCACCCCTACCTTTGTCCTTCCCCGTCAAAGACTGTGTCGCAATTGTCATTTCGAGCCAAAGGCGAGAAATCTTTTCTTCGCATGTAGCTGAAAATGCAAGATCTCTCGCTCCGCTCGAGATGACAAGTATGGGCCATTTGTGCATTGCGACACAGTCTCTCAAGGGGAAGGAATTAGGGCATTCTTCGTAAGTCCGCAATAGCGCGGCACAAACCCAATTTTCGAAGGAGAACACGAAGGTTATTTCGTAGGGGCACGGCATGCCGTGCCCCTACTTTGCGCCTTTGCATTCTCTGCGGCTAAATTTTCTTTCCTTCGTGCTCTTCGTGACCATCAATCATCTTTCTCACAGATGCGGCATGATCTCCTTGGCGCAGATATCCAAATGTTCCATCTCGTCGAACATCGGATTGAAGACGATATGCTGCGCGCCGGCGCGGACGATCTCTTGAATTTTTTCCGTGCACTCGGCCGCGCTGCCCCAGATCGACACCCGCGGACCCAGCTCGGCATTCTTGTAACGTATGCTGAACCACTCGCGGATGCGTTTCTCGGCGCGCGCTTTATCATTGTCAACCGCCAAATAGACCCGCTTGCCATAACCGAACGTCGCCGGATCTCGTTTGGTTTCGTCGAGAAAGCGGCGAATCATCGCCGACTCACGGACGAAAGCATTGGACGACGACGAACCGGCACCCATCCAACCGTTGCCATACCTCACCGCCCGCTTGAGGGCATTGTCATGGTGACCACCGAACCACAGCGGCAGATGCGGCTTTTGAATGGGTTTGGGTTCCATCGAGACATTATCGAAATTCCAGAACGTCCCGTGAAAGCTTGCCTTCGGCTCAACCCAGAGAAGCTTCATCACCTGCACCGCTTCGGTGAAACGAGTCACGCGGTGCTGGCGCGAATAACCGAAGATATCTTCGTGCGAGCCCAGGTGGCCGCCACCGAGCCCGACGCCCAAGACGGCTCTGCCTCCACTCATGCAATCTAACGAGGAGCAAGCCTTGGCTAGTTGAATGGGATTGCGCAGCGTTAGCAAAATGACCGACGCTCCTAGTCGGAGCTTGCTCGTGATCGCGGCAACGTAACTGAGCAACGTCACCGGCTCGAGCATCGTGAAGTCGCCGATGATCCGCTCCTGCAGCCACAAGCTGTCATAACCCAGCGTCTCTGCGCGCGTGGCGAACTTGCGGATATGCTCCATATCGACCGGACCATCGAAAAAAACTTGTGGCAGTTCGATGCCACAGGGAAAGTGATTTGCCATAAGGTAAATTCCCCTTGAGTCAAATTTTGATTCCCACGAAACTCCTAGGTCGGCAAAGCGAGAAAGATTTCTCCCGGAGTTTATCCTGAGCCTGTCGAAGGGGTC
>DASQUN010000836.1:0-2703 GCA_035641275.1 Candidatus Udaeobacter sp.
TCTTGTGCTTGAAGCGACGCATAATGTTGAGTTGCATCTGGCGACCGCTTCCATCGGTCTTGTGAGCGTCGAATGACTCGCGGGAAATCCGGCGAGCGGGTTGCCTCCTCACGAGACGTGAACGGCGATTTAGCGCTCCTGCCGAAATATGTCTTGAACGATTCTTCACCTCCGCTCGGACTCCCGGCGCGCTTGGCGAGCAACTCCTTGAGCTTTGGGATAACGACCGGATCGACGACCGCGGCGCCGGCGGCTTTAATCTCTGCAACGGCTTTATCGAAAACCTCTGTGACTCTTCTGAAATCTTCAGAATTGGGATCGGCGCCGAGACCCATAGATTCACGCAGGATGCCGATGCGCGCTCCCTTAAGGCCGTCTTTATCGAGCGCCGTAGTGTAGCTGTCCGGAACATGACCGACTCCTCTGGCGGTCAGCGGATCTTCCGGATCGTAGCCGACCATCACGTCCAAAAGAATGGCCAGGTCTCTCACCGTGCGCGCCATCGGGCCTAGAGAGCCGGCGATTTCCGGCCAGCCGGCATACACTCCGCCGCGGCTTACCAGGCCGGCTGTCGGCCGCATCCCAACGATGCAGTTCCAGGTCGAAGGTCTACGAATCGACGCCAAGCCCTCCTGTCCGACTCCAACCGTTGCATAATTGGCCGAAACGCTAGCTGCGGAACCGCCGGAGGAACCGCCAACCGTCCGATCTAATGCATAGGGGTTTCGCGTCGAACCGAAAAGTGAGCCGTGCGTATCGCCTCCGCCCAATTCACCGAGGGTTGTCTTCGCTAAAATTATCGCTCCAGCCTTTTTCAATTTCTCCACCACGAACGCGTCGCGATCCGGGTAATAGTCCTTGAACAATAGCGAACCCAGCGTGGTCGGCATGCCTTGGGCGTCGGCCTGATCTTTTACGACGACCGGGATTCCGTGCAACGGACCGACAAATCCTGAACTTTTGAGGGCGGCATCGAGCCGGTCCGCCTCTTCTAAAGCTTTCGGGTTTATCGTGATAATCGCGTTAATGGCCGGTCCTGCTTTGTCGTACGCTTCGATGCGCTCGAGATACATCTGCACGACTTTGCGCGCCGTGAGCTGGCCGGATCGATAGGCGTGGTGGACATCCTCGATCGTTGTTTCGAGCACGCTAAATGAACTCATGGAAGCCTCTCCTTTGTTTCCAGGGATAACGGTTTCGAATTCAGATTCACCAGAGGCCTGCATACTTCACGGTCAAAAAAATGTCCAGCCCTGTCAGCGAATAGGCGACGATATTTCTGAAGAACCGCGCTCATGTCCTGGAATTAAAGTCCGTTAAATGGGTCATTGCTGCTTCGCCGTCATGCTCGCGGGAGCGGGCATCCAGAAGTCTTTTGAGATTCCTGGATTCCGGCTCGCGCTAGGTATCGCCAGCTTGGCCGGAATGACGTTCGAATTATTCAACGAACTGAATACAAGCGGATAATCTGGACGGAAAGCGAGGTTGGATCAACGCGTTTCGGGAAAAGCTTCGAGGCTCTCCAAGATGGCGGCGGTCGTATAAGGCTTATCGACAAAATCTTTCACACCGGCCTGATACATTTTAGCTCTCGACTCAGGATCGATATAGCCGCTGCTGACGACAATATGCACGCGCGGGTTCTCTTCTTTCATTCTTAAAATCACATCCCAACCGGCCCGTTTAGGCAAGCCGATATCGAGCAGCACAGTGTCGATCTCGTGCTTGTGACGGTGGAAGAGATCAATGGCCGCATCACCATCCAGGGCCACCAGGACGTTGTAGCCATGTTTCGACAAGCTGGTTCGCAAAAGCAGAACCATCAGCTCTTCGTCTTCCACCAATAGCACGGTTCTCTGCCCGCTACCCCGTTTTCGCTTGGATATTTTTGTCCCCATCGCCTCATCGGTCATCGTCTTAGTGTCAGACGGCGCTGCCGGGAGGTATAAGCGAAAGGTGGCCCCGCGCTCCGGCGTGCTTTCCACGTCGATAAAGCCGTTGTGGTTTTTAACGATGCCGTAAACGATAGCGAGACCTAGCCCGGTTCCCTCACCGACTCCTTTGGTTGTGAAAAATGGCTCAAACATCCGCTTTCGAACCTTGTCATCCATTCCTATACCCGAGTCCGAAACCTCGATGCACACGTAGTGGGTTGCGTGAGTCGAGCCATCTTTTATCTCCCGGCCATCGGCAACGCGGCTCCTCAGTGTGATTTTGCCGCCGTTCGGCATCGCATCGCGAGCGTTGACGCATAGATTGAGTAGCGCCTGGTTGATTTGATTCGAATCGGCCGTCACCGCAGGCAGTTTGTGGCGAAGTTCCAAAGAGATATCAATGGTTTTTGGCAGCGTCTGTTTAAGCAACTCGGCCAGTCCCGAGAGCACTTCGTTGACGTCGGTGGAGGCGAAACGCATCTCGGTTTTGCGCGCCAATGTCAGCAGCTGGCGGACCACGGATGCGCCGCGTTTGGTAGCTTCGTCAATAATCCCCAGCTCTTCAGCGATCTCCCCGTTGACGGACGGGTGGCGGCTGATGGTCGTAGCGTAACTCTTGATGATGTTAAGAATGTTATTAAAGTCATGCGCAATCCCGCCGGCCAGCGTGCCGATGCTTTCCATCTTCTGAGCTTGGCGCAGCTGTTCCTCGAGGCTTCTCTGCTCCTCCATCTCTTTCAGAAGCGCGGCGTGGGCTCGCTCTAGTGCG
>DASQUN010000837.1:0-2961 GCA_035641275.1 Candidatus Udaeobacter sp.
TAGCAGAAACTATAAAAGGCTGGCGGAACCACAACATCATCATCGGCAGCGATTTTGACCACGGCGACGCCGTTGCAACCTGGCCGAGGACCGTCGAAGTCGTAAAGGCCATGAAGAACCTCTCCGAAGAAGACAAGGAGAAGGTCCTAGGTAGGAACGCGATGCGTTTATTCGGCTTGGCAAGCTCACTCACTCATTAGATTTTCTTATTTAGCTTCAGCGCGCCGCTGAACAATTGGCAACTTAGCGAACGACGGACGCCTCACGGTAGGCCATAAGCACTGGTTTCAGCGGGTTAAATGAGCTCAATAAAAGCAGTTCGATTGACAAACCTGACTGCTTTGGATAATTTTTCATAAAATTTTTCATAATGTTTCAGGAGGGCTGCATGGCCAAGAGTCTCAGGACCTTTTTGGATGATTGCCGTCGCGAAATACCCAACGAGGTGATTCATATTACCAAGGAAGTTGATCCAGCACACTACGACGTGACGGCGATTATCAAGCATCTGGGCGCGCAAAAGAAATTTCCCATCATCATCTTTGACAAGCCGTTGAACCTGAACGGGCGGGTCGGAGCCATCAAGCTGACGATGAACTGCGAAATCTCGCAGCGGAAAACCCAGATTGCGCTCGGCATGCCGAAGGAAGCGACGCGTCCGGAGATGGCCGAAAAGTGCCTGGAAATGGAAGAGCACCGGATTCCGCCCACTATCGTTGACCAGAAGAACGCTCCGGTTAAGGAAAATGTCAGGATCGGTAAGGACGTCGATCTTTATGAGATTCCCATCATGAGGCACCACGAGATGGACGGCGGTCCGTATATCGTCCTATCGACGGTTACCAAGGACAAGAAAACCGGAATCTATAATTGCTCTTATCATCGCATGGAGGTCAAATCGAAGAACATCACGGCGCTTTACGCCTCGCCGCGCCATCTCTGGAGGATCTATCGTGACTATGAGTCGCGCAATGAGGAAATGCCGGTGGCCACGGTGCTGGGCCACCATCCCGCCTTCCATATGGGCGCATGCTACAGCGGACCGTTCGAGGTGAGCGAATACGATGTGATCGGCGGCTATCTCGGCGAGCCCCTCCGCCTGGTTCCCTCGGAAACTTTTGGTGAAGACCTGTTGATCCCGGCAGATGCTGAAATTGTGATCGAAGGCGTGCTCATCCCGAACAAACGTGTTGTCGAAGGTCCTTTTGGCGAGGCGCCGGGCTATCTCGGACCGCAGCGCTATACCACCTGCGCGGAGTATCAGGTTCGAGCGATCAATTACCGCAACGGCGCCATGTATCAATCCGTCATCACGCCGGAAGGCGATAAGCCGTGGATGGATCTTCCTCGCGAAGGAGCCTATCTCCGCCGTTGCCGTGAGGCGATTCCCGGAGTTACGGCGGTTTGCAAACAGGGTCGCCATGCTCACTACAACGTTTTCATTTCGATGAAGAAGATGTCCGAGGGTGATCCGGGTCGAGCCGCCGCTGCGGCGCTGACGTTCGATCACACCAAGAACGTGTTCGTGTTCGACGATGACATCGATGTCTTCAATCCCACGGACATTCTCTGGGCCATAGCTACGCGGGTTCAACCGCACCTGCAGGTGTCGATCTTACAACCGTTGTTCCGTGGAAATTTCTTAGACCCGTCTCTGGTCGATGAAATTAAGACCTCCGGCATGATCGTCGACGCCACCCGGCCGCTGGATCGTCCGTTCTCGCCGGTTTCGAAATGTCCGGACGAGGCGATGGCGCGGATCAAGCTCGAGGATTACGTGCCCGGAGAAGTGCTGCAGCATATTCCGACCGATCGGACGACGTACTGGGCGTGATGGCGGTGGTCGACTCTAAGCAGAGCATCAGGAGGAAAAATGGGTCAGGCTGTAGAGGTAACTTGTCCAACTTGTAAAAAGATTTTTGTCGTCAACCCCCACATGCTAGGCTCCGGAATGGATTTTCATTGTCCTTTCTGTAACCTCTATTTTCCCGAAAAAGATAGTCCAAAAATTCGCAAGTAAGTTCATCCAACGGTCCACTCCCATTCAAGGGAAGGATTTCTTGACACATGAGAAAAGCGGCAGCCTATAGCACGCTGGGTAAGAACGCGCATCGAGTGGATGGAATTGAAAAAGTTACCGGCAAAGCCGTCTACACGGGCGACATTGCATTGCCGGGTATGGCTTACGCGAAGATTCTGCGAAGCCCGGTGGCTCACGCCAAGCTGGTAAAGGTCGATGCTTCCAGAGCAGCCAATCTCATGGGGGTCATCGCTGTTCTCACGCGCGATGAAATCAAAGATCTAAACTATCGCTACGGGGCGACCTACAAGGACCAGTCGATCGTCGCAGTCGATAAGGTACGATACGTCGGTGATCCCGTGGCAGCGGTTCTCGCCGACCATCCGGCGACCGCGGAGGAAGGGCTCGAACTCATAGACGTCGAATATGAAGAGCTGCCGAAAGTGACCGGCATCGAGGACGCGATCGCCGAGGGCGCTCCGCTGGTTCACGAAGGCGACGTCGCGCGAGCCGAGCTTCGCGGTTCGACCTACGGGGCGCCGGAACGATTCAAGGGGACAAACGTCTGCTACTATTTTGGCTACGAACGGGGCAATCTAAAAGAAGCTTTCAAGACGGCCGATTTTGTTTTCGAAGACACGTTTCGCTTCCAAAAAGTCCAACACTATTCGCTCGAGCCGCACACAAATATCGCCTATTACGACGGCGAGAAGTTCACGATCTGGAGTTCGTGTCAGGATCCCTTCACCCTACGCGATCATCTATCCGGGATATTCCGCCTACCGTTAAGCCGGATTCGCGTAATTGTTCCTTATGTCGGTGGAGGTTATGGTGGCAAACTTTATGTAAAATGTGAACCTATCGCGGCGGCTCTTTCCTGGCAGACTCGCCGGCCCGTGAAGCTCGTCTTGTCAATCGCCGAAAGCTTTAAGACGGTGACG
>DASQUN010000838.1:0-4861 GCA_035641275.1 Candidatus Udaeobacter sp.
TTGGAATAGCCACCCTTGGAGAGGATGGGGCGGCAGCCTACAAGCCACAGACCCATTGACCGCGCTCGGAAGGGCTCGGGCCTCGGTTGAATAGATGTCAGGTGTCCACATATTAATGAACTCATTAATAGTTGTTAACTCGTTTCAATGAAATGTGTTGGCGCTCAAGTTATTTGGTGTCGTTTCAAATTTTGCTGATCGCGCGATGGAAAAATTCTCTGAATCTATTGCCACTTCACATTCTTCAAGCTACAGTCGGAGAGAAAAAACCAAAAAAGGGAGGAAACGAAATGATCAGAGGACAGTGGTTTCGATTGGGCGTGGCTCTGCTGCCGTTGTGTGCGACACAGGTTTGGGCGGCCAACCCGGATACAGGACCGGGCTGCGGCCTCGGAAAACTGGCTTGGTCGGATTACGGCCGCCAGAAAAGCATTGCCCCGCAGGTCATGATGGCGACCACTAACGGCACGTTCGGAAGCCAAACCTTCGGTATCACCTCGGGGACGTCGGGCTGTACGAATGACGGCACGATCATGTCAGAGCACAAGGTGAGTATCTTCGCCGCCGCCAATTACGACACGCTGTCCCAGGAAATGGCCCGGGGCGGAGGCGAGCACCTTGCTTCTTTAGCCGAACTCATGGGTATCCCTGAAGAACACCGCCCAGAATTTTTCACTCTGGCCCAAGTGCAGTATGCGAGCTTGGTTCAGTCTGGCGATAGGACTCCTGCGGGAATGATCCAGATCTTACAGAGCGGCATGGCGATACATCCGACTTTTGTCAAACTCACTTTAAATTAGTTTTTTGTTTGAAAGCCCCGGCCCATATGGCCGGGGCGCTTTTGGTCCTTTGCTATTTGTCGGTCTAGCGCTGGCGATTTCGTGCCTTATCACAGGCACTGCCCGAGCTCAGACCGATGGCCCATCTTACCTTCGAGAACTCATTCAGCGCGCGAATGCCGCAGCGCTCCACGATCAGCGCTACTGGCACTTACTCCTCCATTACCGACGAACAACCGCCGGCGGCTATGAAAGCGAAGCCGACGAGGCAGGATTTTTTCTCGCGCCGAATGGAAAAACCGACCCAAAAGCCGAGCTCGAAGCCACGCTAGCTCAGTTCTTTTCACCGGAGCTCGTCGGTCGGTCGCGTCAGCCGGCGCGCTGCGCCTTCATCGCCCGTTATCATTGGCTCAAGGCTGCGCTTGGGATCGACGAAAGCCGTTTGCCTTCGCAGTCATGCGAGCGCTTTCAGTCCTGGCTTGCAGAGCTGAATCCGGCGTCGATAACGCTCATCTTTCCGTCCGCCTACATGAATAACCCCGCCTCGATGTTCGGCCATCTGCTTTTGCGCGTCGATAAAAAAGGGCAAACCGAGCAAACGCGCATTCTTGCCTATACGATTAATTATTCCGCGGACGTAACCACGGATAACGGCATCGTGTTCGCTGTTTTAGGTGTTGTAGGAGGATTTGCAGGCTATTTTTCGACGCACCCTTATTACGTGAAGGCGAAGGAGTATGGTGATTTCGAGAACAGGGACATTTGGGAATACCGGCTCAATTTCAGCCAAGAGCAGATCGAGCGTTTGTTGATGCACGCTTGGGAAATGGGCAACGCGTCCTTTGATTACTTCTTCTTCAAGGAAAATTGTGCCTATCACATCTTGTCTCTCCTCGATGTTGCCGATCCGACCCTTCATCTGACGGATCGATTCTGGTTCTCTACGTTCCCGTCGGACGGCGTACGCATGATCGCTGACAAACCGGGTCTGATTAAAGAGATCACTTTTCGGCCTTCACGCATTACTGAGATTCGACGCGGCCGCCAGTCTCTTTCCGCTGATGAACAGACATGGCTTGGCAGGATCATAGCCGATCCCTCTCTGGCTCGGGCCGGGAACTTCACCAACATGCCGCGGCAGCGCCAGGCCCTAGTGCTCGACGTGGCGTCCGATTACCTGATGTACCGCGTTGAGACGGACGAAAACAGCGCCGCCTTGTACCAGGAGCGCAACAAGTCGGTTTTGATCGCTCGCAGCCAGCTCAAAGTTCCTGCCGTTCTCGTGGCACTCACGCCGGTCGCGGGTCCTCCCGAGCAGGGACACAGCATCATGCGAACCGGCGTGGGCGTCGGATGGCGTGAAAGAGAGTTTTTTACCGAACTGAATTTCCGTGTTGCATTTCACGATTTACTGGATCCTGAGTATGGATACACGCCCGATGCTCAGATCGAAGCCTTGGGCTTGGCCCTTCGTCATTATAGCCGTCGCGATCACACGAGGCTCGAACGATTCACTTTGGTCAATATCGTATCGCTGTCACCGATGGATGCTCTGTTCAAAAGCCCGTCGTGGAAGGTCAACACCGGACTCGAGACGATTCGATATAACCATTGTCGCTTTTGCCGGATTGGCAATTTCAACGCGGGGATCGGTGCGGCCACCGAAAGCGCTTGGTTGAAGCGCGAGGTTTATTTTGGGTTCGCCGAGGCGGCGACGGAATACGGCCGGGTTTTCAAGAGCAATTTCCGATTCGGCGGAGGAGCCACGGTCGGCGCTCTGGCCGATATCACCGACCGCTGGAAGTTCGCGGTTTCCGGCACTTATCTGAATTTTCCTTTAGGCGATAAATCACACGAGTGGCGGCTGTCCGCAGTGCAACGCTATACCTTAACCAAGAACATCGCTTTGCGTCTTGAGTTCAATCAGCGCTCACGCAATCAAGAATATCTGTTGAATCTGCACGCCTACTTTTGAAAACAATTTTGTTCGTATAGCTTCTCCATCTCGAGGATTCTTAGAAGTTTTTCTTTGCAAAATAATGAAAATTGTAATCAGCGCGCTGCCACAAAAAAGCCATGACACGCGTTTGATGAGATTGACCATTGCTGTTCTCCCTTCACAATAGGGATGAGCGGCGAAAAATTGACCAAGAACCCGGCTCGTCCGCTTATTCAATTCAATAGCCCTGCTGGACCTCTATTCCGGCGGCGGGTGGCTGTCAAGAAAACGCGTGAAGAAAACGAGCGACATCTCTTACTCGGGATGTCATGGGTCGGAAGGTTACGCAACAGGATTGAACGATCGCAGCTCTGTGTCTCATCCTTGCGAGCCGTTGAGCTCTCGATGATCAATCAAGAAGGATGACGAGAGCTACGTCGCTTCGGATTTCTTTCCGATCGCGCAATGGAACGGCTTGGCTATGAACAAGAGCTCTCGTGCCGCAGTGGAGCTCACGGCCGCACGCCATTCGGTCGCTTCCGCCGGACTGAGGCCGGCCAGTATGCCGGCCTCGAGGCGTTTGCCGTGTGGCTCGTCGGGCCTGAAAGCCACGAGTTGAGGAAACGCCTTCAGCAATGACAGCCCGGCGTCGCGAAAGCGCCGATAGAGGCTCGCGTCGGCACAACCTCCGTTCGCTACATTGCCGCGCGGAATTTCCGCCTTGGCTTTGAGCGCGGCGCCCAGCGCAATGTTGATGAACGAGGTCATATCCTCCGCGCGGACCATGACTCCGACACGTCCCCCCGGCCGGGTAACCCGCACCATCTCGGCGAGCATGCGGCCGGCATCGACTTCCTCCATCACCGTGGCCGATACCGTGACGTCGAACGCTTTGTCTCCAAACGGCAGTGTCTCCGCGCTGCCCTCGCGAAAATCGATGACGTCCACGCAACCATTTTTCTTCGCCAGAGCGGCAGCCTCGCGCAGGAAATACCGATTGACGTCAACCGCTACGATCGGATTTGCGCCGTCCGCATAGTGGGCCAACAAACGGGTGAGCACCCCCGAGCCGCAGCCGACTTCGAGAATCGTCTCCCCGGCCTGCAGTTCCACCTCGGTCACGAAACGTTCCAGCGCGCGCCGATAGCCTTCCGAGCGGCCACGCGCTTCGAGCTGGCGGACTCCGCCCAACTCCGCTCCACTCAGTACGATCGTACAGTAACGCTCGCTCAGCCGCGACAGAAGCGGCTCCCACTGGGACGGGGCAAGGACGAGGGGCAGCAGCACCAGGGGAGGACCCGATCCGAGAATGCGATAGGAAATGCCGGCCACTTCACCTTCGCCTGGCGGCAGAGCGACAGGCTGCAGGTCCAGTTTTTGGTCTATGAGCGACAGAAAGTAAAGCATGGCCGTGCCAATGAAATCGGTATGATCGGCGATTACGTCTGACCAGTTGAAGTCGAAATAGTGCTGCAGGGCGAGGCGCATTGCTTCCGGCAGGCTTGCCATGGAATCGCGGACGATAGCCGCATTGGGCCCTTTGCCGCCATAGAAGCATAGGAGCCGGGAGCCAAGCGGGCGGAGCGAATCCGCGTTTAGGGTGCGCGGTGGACACACCAGGGTGAGTGATGAAACGATCTCCGGATGAATGCGCGCGAGCCCGTCGAATTCCTGGAACTCGCGCGCCGCGAAATGGGCTTGTTCCAAACCGAGGTGTCGGACGAGTTGTAAGAGGCGCTCCTCCGTGGGGAGATCTATTTCCGGCACTATGACAGCTCTCCTTGGATCAGGCGGCTGTGTCACAATACACCGATCGCCCTTGGACAAGCTGCCCTGAGTCTATCGAAGGGATGAACGGCTAAATACTTGAGTTGTCGGATGCTCGATTCCGTTCGTGGTGAGCGAGTCGAACCATGGACGGGATTACGACACAGCCTCTGCGTGAAGGAAAGAGTTGGACCGAGTCGCCGCGGCCAGCCGAGTTTTGACCAAAGGGCCGGCCCACGGCCGGTACAATCGAGACGGGCCAAGTTTATAAAGGGGAAGCCGGAGCCAGTCTTCTGCACCGAGCGCTATCCGTGCACCCAGCGGTCGACGTCCACCTCGTATCCCTTGTCTTGTGAAACGTCGAAGGGATTCCTGT
>DASQUN010000839.1:0-7919 GCA_035641275.1 Candidatus Udaeobacter sp.
TGTAATCGTCTGCACCGGCGCGATGCCGGCCATTCAGCAGGCCGTCAAGTCGATTGATCGCGGCGGGACGCTACTATTCTTTGCACCGACGGCTGCCGGGGTCGATGTGCCGATACCACTCTTTGACTTCTGGCGCGACGAAATTTCAGTTGTCACCTCGTACGCAGGAAGTGGACAGGATCTTGTCGAATCGATCGAGCTAATCCGCACTCGGGAAGTGCGGGTCGCTGACATGATCACCCATCGGTTGCCCTTGGCCGACACAGCCCGCGGATTTCTCCTCGCCGCGAACGGCCAGGAATCCATTAAAGTTATCATCGATCCGTTGCTGTAGACGGTTTCTAGTTTCAAGTTTCTCTTTTCAAGTCTAACCAGAAACCAGAGACCAGAAACTAGAAACAAGGAATTATTTTGTGATTCCCAATTCCTTCCGCGCTTTGTCGAGAAAACTGTAGTCGACCACTTCCGAAACTGAGACGGCTTTGGTGACTTTGGCGCTCTCGCGCGCCAGGTCGATGAGGACTTGGACAGATTCCGGTTTGACGTAAGCGTCTTTGGTCAAGACCCGGCTGACTTGGCGGGACATCTCGGCAGCCATCTTCCGGTCATTCACCTTCCACTGCTTCATCATAATGCTGGTGACGGCCTCCTGATGGCTCTTGTCCCAGATAAACTGTAGACCGCGGAGCGTCGCCCGCACCATCCGGTATATCTCATCGGGGTTCTCGCGGATTTTCTTATCGGAAGCGCCGAACCCGTTCTGCGGAAATTCCACGACGTCTCCGGCAAAAATCAATTCGTTATAGCCTTTTTCCAGTGCGATGATGTTTTCCGGAACCGACAGAAATGACGCGTCAACAACGTTGGTTTCCAGCACGGCGTATCGGCCGGCTGCGGAACCTCCCATCGGAAGCAGTGAAACGTCTCGCCCGGGTTCCAGGCCATAGTGCTTCAAGACTTTGTCGGCGATAAGTGTGGCGGATCCCCCGGGCGAGCTGCCGGCGATCTTTTTTCCTTTAAGCTGCTTAACGTCTCTGATTTCTCTTTTGCTTATGAGAAAGAGCAGTGGCTTGGAGACCGTAAAGAGCAATACCTTCATCGGCTGGCCGCGGACGGCGGCTCCGATGGTGCCGGTGACCGCGCCGTTGTAATCGACATCGCCATTCAAGACCGCGGTGCTCGCCAAATTCGCCGGCATGTACACAATTTCCAAATCGATGCCTTCATCCTTGAAAAAACCGCGGTGCAAAGCCGTGTAAAGCGCCAAAAAAGAGACGTTGGTGGAGGAGCTTCCCATCCGGACTTTCTTGAGTCCGGATTGGGCATCGCCACGCGCGGGAATAGTCAGGACGAGAAGGAGAAAAGAAATGCCAACTAACTTTGCCGACATGCTTTGTTTCCGTTGCATCGGGACCTCCGTCGATGCCTGATTTGCGTTGAGAGAAAAATTGGAGCCGGATTTGATCGAAATCGGGGGCGACCCCGGTGGTCGTCCGAGTACAGGGGCAAGCACAGGGGCCTGCCCCTACATAGAAACGTTGTGAACGAACCACTACCTTATCATTAATCTAACACGCTCCACTCTTTGAACTCTTCTAAGCCCAACTTAGCGAGCGTGTCCATGTAGGGCCTGCCGGTCTTTTCGTGCCGCCCAGACAAGCGGTAGTACTCGTAGACCAGATCCGGGAGCCATTTGGCTATGGTAAAGCCCTGGTATTTGCCGTCAGGAATCGGCTCTAAAAAACGCGGCCCGACATCCTGCCAATCGTGTTCAGCGATCCAGCCGCGCTGGGTTCCGAAAACGCTTTGGAGAATCATCGAGCGATGCCCGGCGTCAAGCATCTCGTCGAGGCTCACATCCCAGCCGGTCGTATAATTCAGCGCATCCACCATGCTCTTGAGGCCATCCGGCATCTTGTCGTTGAGCGCAAACCAGCAGGCGCCCATCATGCCGCAGGCCTGGCGAAATTTTTCCGTCACAAGATGGGACTGGGTCCAACCGTCGGGCTTCTGCATGTCCAGTGGACCCCATTTTTCCCGATAGGCGAGATCCGGTGGTGGCTCTGTGCCGCCGGCGCCTTGAGGCTTCATGCCGCCGCTGGCGACCAGCTCCCGCAGCATCTGGCTGAGCAAAGGGCGCCACTCGTGCTGCGCCGGCGTGCCGCCCTTCGTATGCACCACCCAATTCTTTGCCTCACCACCCAGCGTCTCGGCCAGCTCCTTTGGCCCGTCGGCAAGGATATTGCCTAACCAGGTTTCACGCCGCGCGCAGCGTTCCAATAATGTTTCCGCCGCGTGCAAGTTACCCCACTCCAATTTGAGCCCGTCGGTGCGGTCGGGACCGAGCACGCCTTTCTCCCAGGCCTCAAAGGCCAACCCCGCGCCGCAGGCATAGTGGCTGCATTCGATGCCGAGGTCATTGATGCGCTCGGAAAGATAGAGGACATCGTTGCCCTTGAAGCCGAGGTTGTAAAAAGTGTCTTGCCATTCGCTGCCGGCGTTGAAGTGACCGACCTTGCCTTTGTGCCGCCCTTCGCCGATCTCCACGTCCCAGGGACACATGCGCGGGCACTGAAAACAGGGACGTAAAACCACATAGTTTTGGTCATACCCCTTGGCTTCGTCCGTGATGATCGTGCTGCGCCAATTGAGCTTGGTGATGGCGCCCCAGGACTCGCCGTGACCGACGCTCTTTTTCTTTTGCGCGACGCTGTAAACGCGCGGCTGCAATGCCTTACGCCAGCGTAAACCGGCATCAATCAGATCCTTCTTGCTAGCGATCCGCGGCCGCCGGGTTCCCCAAGCAACAATTGCTTTCAACTTCTTGGAGCCCATCACTGCGCCGAGACCGTGAGCCGCGGTGTGGTTGTAATCGTTCACCAACATGGCGGCGCGAATCAGGTTCTCGCCCGCCGGACCGATGGCGCCAACCCGTGCGTCCTGGTGACCGCATTCGACGCGCAGCATGGTTTCGGTGTCTCTGACGCCTTTGCCCCAGACGCGGCTCGCGTCGCGTAGCTCCACTTTGTCCTCGCCGATATAGAGATAGCTCGGGCTCTGTGTTGCTCCAGTGATAATAACGCCGTCGTAGCCGGCAGCTTTCAGCGACGTCGCCAAGTAGCCGCTGGTGGCGGCGCGGCCCAAGGTGTGGCGCGTCGCCGGACTGAGATAGACGAAGCAGATCTTAGTTCCGCCGGGAGTAAAGCCCGTGCCAGTCACCGGACCCGTCATGCCGACGATGACGTTTTTGGCATCATAGGGGTCGATGCCGAACGGCAGCTCATTCAGGAGTATGTATTCGGCCATCAACTGTCCGCCCCAGTATTTCCGCAGGAGCGGCTCTTCGGGAAGATTTAGATCGGTAAATTTGCCCGTGCTTAGATCGACACGGAGTAGCTTTCCCATATAGCCGCCCGGCAGGCGCGTCTTGCGCTGGGCAGGGAAAAAACTTGTGTAGTCAGCGTTTGGAATGGCCATTGTCGTGCCTCGCTCAAGAATGGAACACGTTCAAATCGTTCAAAATGGTCAAGCCATTCAAACCGTTTTGAACTCGAGCGGATTGCGCTCGGACTAGTCCGCCGCCGCCCACAGAACTCGATCCGCGGGCAAATCGATATTCAATCTTTCCCAGCTGTCTCCCATGTCACGACTGATCATGAGATCACCGGCTCCGCCGCTGCCGGAAGCATGGCCGCGGGCGACATTCCCGAAACCGGCAAAGACGGAACGACGGTCCATGGGATGGTGCACCAACGCCCAGATCATCGAATCGAGATCGTCAGCGAGGCCGCAGGTGATGCGCGTCCAGGATTGCGCGCCGTCGGTGCTTGTGAACAGCGCCGCGCGCGCGCCGCGATTCTCACGGCGCCAGAAGCCCGGCGACCCATCGGCCGTGGCGAGGAGCATCTTCGGATTTTCGTCTGGTTTGGCTGGCGGGAAGAAGAGAAAGTCGTGGAAGTAATCGCGCGTAAGTCCGTTTTCAGCGCGCACCCAGCCGTCAGACGGGTTCCCGCTGGTAAAGAACCCCCGCGCCGTCGCCAGATAATAACGCTGGAAACTCTGCGGCAGGTTCAAAATCACGTGAATGTCGAGGTAATCGATGCCCTTGCTGACGTCTTTCCAACTCTCGCCGCGATCGAAGCTTCTTACAATGCCGCCGTGCTCGATGCAGAGATAAATGAGACTCGGGCTATCGGGATGGATAAAAATGTGGCGCACGTGGCCAAGGTGGGGTGGCTGCGGAAACCACCAGTTCTTGCGCACGGTTTCGGGAAGTTCTTTGAGCGCTTTGATCTCCTGCCAATGATCGCCGCCGTCCTCGCTCCGATAAAGCGCCACCGGCTCGACGCCTGAATAGATAACTTTGTCGTCCGTGGGGTCAACTGTGACCGAACGGATGTCGCCGTCCAACACTTTCGACCAAGTCTTTCCGCCGTCTAGGGTGCGGTAGAGTCCGTCGTGAGTAACGCCGACAAAGACTCGCTCCGGTGATTGCTTGCAGCCGAAGATGGAGTCGATGATGCCATGTTCGAATGTTCGCGAAATCTCGTCCCAGCCGTCGTTCTTCGAGCGCCAGATGATCAAGCCATGCTGGGTCCCCGCATATAATCGCACTCCTTCGCTCATGATTGCCCTCCTCGTAGAGACTCCTGTCGCAATCCCTCTGACGGCGGGTTTGTCATCCCGAGCGAATGCGAGGGATCTAAGATTTCTCGCTCCGCTCGAAATGACCAAAGAGGAATCAACATATCGGCATTTCCGCTGTTGTGAGACATCGGTTTTACGGCAAAAGCTCGCTTTTACCGGTGGCGGGTTGACGGTCCCACCGGGCCTCGAGACTACAAAAATAACTCCATGCTCGTTGCGCGCGGCGCTCGAGCGCGATCTCAGCGCCGAAGGCGCGGCATTCCTCCGGGCTGATCGTGCCAAGCTCTCCCAATGTCAGCGCTTGCATGGATTTCTTGGCGTCATCCTCCAGTACCAGAGCGGCATAGAGGACCTCCTGAAGATTTTGCCCGACAACGACGATGCCGTGGCCGCGCAATAAAGCAGCGCGTTTGTCGCCAATGACTTTCAGCAGCGCGCTGCCCCGGGCCGGATTGGTGATCAGCTGGGCTTCCGGGTAAAGCGGGACGCCGTCGCTGAAGATAGCACCTTGCAAGGTAACCGGTTGAAATCGGCGCTTGGCAATCGCAAAAAGCGTAGCGTATGGCGTGTGGAGGTGAGCCACTGCAAGAGCGTCAGCGCGGGCGCCATGGAGCGCCGTATGGATCGGCCATTCGACCGGCGGACGTTCGTCGCCTTCGAGCGGATTGCCGTCCAAGTCCGAGGCGATCATGTCTTCAGCGCGCAAACTTCCTTTGTTGGAACCCATGCCCGGCGTGATCAAGACCCGTTTCGTTTGAGGTTGATAAACGCTGACGTGACCGAAAACACCGATCATGCCCTGCATCGCAAAAATGCGCGTGCAGGTGGCTAGTTGTTCGCGTAAGTCTTTTTCCGTCGTCATCGGTTGGGTCTCCTTTGTGCCGCTTCCAGTTCCCTCTTTACTTCCTCGACGAGTTGCAAGCTCAGCAACCGTTCCGGCGGAATGTCTTCTTTCATTTGAAGCGGGATTTTGATGTCGTATTCCAGGAAATTCTTGATGCCCTCCGGTGTCGGTAGTCCGGGCACTCCGGGCGCCAGAGCGCGGAGATAATTTTTCGTCGCCTCAACGAGCATGGTCTTCGTGGCGCTCCCAAGCTGGAGTTTTTTGATGCCCAGATCCACTGCCTCCTCCGGTCTTTCCCGCACGAACATCAGACCGCGAAGCGCCCCCTTGAGCCATCTCTTTACCTGTGCCGGATTTTCCCTAATCTTTCTTTCGCTCGTGACGAAGCCTTGAAAGGGCATGGGAAAGAGGTCGCCCAGAAAACCTAAAGAGTGCAATCCCTCCTTTTGCGCGAAAACCAGCCCACCGGGATCCACGGCGGTCACGTGCGCCGCGCCGGTTTTAACCGCCATGACTCGGGTGTTTGTGTTTGCACCCATAGCTATGCGGATCATTTCTCTCGCGGATACGCCGGCGCGCTCCGCAAACATAGTAATGATTCGGTCTTGCGTATCACCCGGGCTGCCGATGGCAATTTTTTTACCTCTAAGGTCGGCGGCAGTTTTGATGCTAGGGTCGGCCACGAGGTAAAACGTGACCTTGTCCGCCTGGAACATGATGCCCCTTAGAGGAGCGCCTTTGATGGCGGCGCGCATCCCGCTGCCGCCGGCGCCACTGAAGTCAACGTCATCGCTCAAGAGCGCAGCGATGGATAACGGTCCGGAAATGACGACGGTTTCGTTTTCAAGACCGTCCTCGCGGAAAAATCCTTTGGCGTCAGCAACGTGAATAGAGAGATAATTGAGATTGGCCTGCGGAATAGCGGTTCTGATTTTTTCGGCGCAAACATGACTCGCGGCGATTGCTAATGCGAGCGCAGCGAGGATGGCAGCGCCAAACGCTTTGGGCGATCCGTTGGCGGAGGACATTTCACAGCACCATTATCATTCAGGCCGGGTTCTGGATTCCGCTTTCATAGAATGACCCGTGGAATACTTTTCGGTCGGAGTCGGTTAACATGCCGGTCGTTCTCTAAGAAAAGTAGCGGTAAATCAGCCGCCTCGGGTGAATGATCGCTAGGTACAATGCACGCAGTTTGCCCGGTATGCCGCAACGGGGAGTAAAGAGGTCCTTAAGCATAAGGCCAAGCGGTATCTTGTGCTTGGGGAATTTCTCCTGGCCCACACTCCGCACGCCGTACTTTTCTTTTTTTTCTTTGAGTACGTATAGAACCCTGCCGCCGCCGGCTTCCTTGTCTCCGTAAACGTAACCGCCCACGGCTGAGGCCTGCTTCGTTGCCTTATCCGCGATCTCTTCCGTCAGGCCAAAGGCGAGGGCGTCCGCCGGACAAGCCTGCACGCAGAACGGTTGCTTGTCCTCGCTTATGCGGTCGCTACACATCGTGCACTTGCTGGCTTTGCTTGTAATATCGTTTTTCGTGATGACTTCCCAGGGACAAGCGTGGATACAATACTCGCAGCCGATGCAAACTTCCTGATTGATGACTAAAGGGCCTTCTTCATACTTGGTGATGGCCTCAACCGGGCAGACCGCAGCGCAAGCCGGAAAGTCGCAGTGCATGCAGCTGTTTCGCGCCCACAGCGGCGAGAGTCCTTCGAGCGCGGGCGGTTCCATCGTGATCCAGTTCGTGCTTGAGAGTTCGTAGAGCGTCGTGCGCGGATGATCGTTCCAATCCTTACAAGCCTGAACACAATGACGGCAGCCGATGCACTTGGTGGCATCGAATAAAATGCTTCTCGGTTTGCCGTCACGCAGTCGGCCCGTAGGCACTAGGTTGCCGTATAGTTGAGTTAGGCTTTCGGCCGAATTCGTAGCCATGGTGTGTCCTTTCCCTTACACTCGTTGAAGGGTTTATCACTTCCATTTTGCGCGCGTCAACTCTCATGGTGAGGAGAACGGAGGGATCGAGGAGGCTGTTCAGCAGCATGGATCGCGTCCAAGTCTTGTCAGCATGTGGAAACGGAAAATCTGCCGGCGAAAAACTCGTCTCTCGCCAACTCGAGGAACGCGCCAAAGCCAGCGCTTCCTGCGGATCAAAGCACACGGGCCCGAATGCATCGGCCCGCACTTTCAAGGACTGGTGCGGTCAATCTGAATCTCGGGCCTCGAGGCAGAAAAAATATCCCAGGCGGCCATGAACATCGCCGCGATTACTGGCCCGATCACAAAGCCGTTGAGACCGAAAATCGCCATGCCGCCCAAGGTGGCGATCAGCACAACGTAGTCGGGGATCTTGGTGTCCTTGCCGACCAAAATCGGACGCAGAACGTTGTCTACCAAACCGATGACAAGCACGCCGTAGGCGAGT
>DASQUN010000840.1:0-3921 GCA_035641275.1 Candidatus Udaeobacter sp.
GATTTGCTCGGCGTCGAGGAAGAGAAGTTCGACTTTCCCGAAGAAATTTTAAAAGCCTTTGGCGTTACACGCGAACAGCTGCAGGCGTCACTCTACGAGGATGATCGATGAGCCGCTTGCGCATCGTCTCAGGGAAGAGGATTGAAGATCTGCTTCTGGCAGCTCCCGGCGCGCTGGAAGCGGACACGACCATGCGCCGCTTGCTCATCGAACAATTGACGCAGCGGCTGTACAGTTTGATCGGACTCGTGGTTGCCGGTTGTCTGCGTTGCAATGGTTTGGTCGAAGCTTTGCGCGGGCCACTGGATCCATCTTTCGGCGCCCAGGCCGCGAGCGATTGGCGCGCACTCACGCTCACGGCGGCGGAGAAGGCGGTGCTGGCCTATGCGGAGAAGGGCACGACCGACGAGGCCTCAGTGCGCCGGCGGGACGTCGATGCCCTGCGTGAGGCGGGGTTTAGCGACAAGGACGTTCTATTAATCGCCACCGCGATTGCCTATCACAATTACGCGATTCGCATGGCTGCGGCCTTTGACGTGACACCGCGTTAGAGAGGAGGAACTTCCATGCAAATTTTCAAGGGGGATTTTAGCGCGACAAAAGGAATTCCACCGAGCGGGCTATGCGTCGGCGTTCATCGCGCCGGCGCCATCCACCAGAAAATGGTCGCAAAGCATGGCGATCATCTGGCGGTTTGGTCATTGCGACCCGATCTCGATTTCATTGCTTTCAAGAAAGAGGGCCTGGGAGAACAGGGAATTCGCTCCACCAGCGAGATGGAGTCCATCAACGCTTCGAGCGAAAAGCTGATTTACGGGGTGCGCGGCGCGCCGCCTGAAATTAGAGAGAAGGCGCGTGAAAAGGGGCTTACATTGCTCGCGGATGCGACCTGTCCTTTTGTCACGCAGCAGGAGGAAGCGGAGCTCCAGTTGCTCGAGTCCGGTTGCCATCTTGTGGTTCTGAGCAGTCGCACGCATCACGGGATTCCAAGGCTTCAGGGGATTGCACGCGAAAAGGGAAAGGAAGTTTTCATCGTCGAGCGGGAAGAAGACGTCGAGGGGATCCGCCTCACGCGTTTCGAGCCGATCGGGGTGATCGTACAGACGACCTTCTGGCTCGAAACCTACAAGAAGATCATGGCGCGCATTCTCGAGCGTTTCGCCAATGTCCAGATCAGAAACACGGCGTGCATCGATTCGCTGCAGCGTCTTCCGGAGGTCGAGAAGCTCGCCAAACAAGTCGATGCCATCATCATCTTCGGCTGGACCGAAGGGATGACGAATCGGATGCTCGAGGTCGCCCGCGCGTTCAACGCGCACGTGCACAAGATCGAAAAAGTGGATGATCTCCAACTCGACTGGCTTCGGGGAAAAGACAAAGTGGGCATCATCGGTGCGAACGAGACCCCGGATTGGATGATCAATGAAGCGATCGAGCGAATCAAAAGCATGGCGGCGTGAGCTATGCCCAAAGTGACTTTCATGCCGGCCGGACAGTCCTTTGAAGTCACGGCGGGGACTACCATACTCGTTTCGGCTATCCAAAATGGATTGCAGCTTCGGCATGACTGCACCGAAGCGATTTGCGGCACGGATCGAGTCAAGATCCTTTCCGGCAAAGAACACCTCAGCGAGAAGTCCGAGAACGAGGAGTTAACGCTCGAAATGATGAACGCAGGCCCGGACGAACGGTTGGGGTGCGTTGCGCACGTTTTGGGCGATGTGACTGTCGAATTGCCGGAAGGGGAAGAGAAAGACTCAATTTAACGAAACGGATGACAGGAAATATCCATGCGCGGAACAACACCAAGACGCGAGCAAGGGATGGCCGATCCGGTCTTGGCCTCCATGGTCCACGCTCTGGGCCTGGAAAACGCGCGGCACTACACGGCCGCGACGCCGAAGATTCAAGCCTACCGCGATAGCTGGGTGAAGCTAGCAAAGTATCGCGACGGTCCGGTCAACCCACAACGAGTCGGAGTCAGCGATCCGGCGGAGATGACCAAACAGATCAAAGCCAAGGCGATGGAGCTAGGCGCGAACATGGTGGGGATTTGTCGCTTGCAACCGCACATGATCGATCTCGGCGCGGATGTGTCGCATGAATTTGTCATCGTCGCGTGCGTCGCGGAAGATTATGAGAAAGTAGTCCACGGCGCCAACGCCGTTGAAGAAGAGGCGATGCGCGTCTATGCCAAATGCACGGAGATTGCGACCGATCTCGCCGCTTACGTGCGCGATCTCGGCTATCCGGCCCGGGCTCACCATAATGGCGCGAGCGAAGTTCAGGCGATTCCCATTTTCTACCAAGTCGGCTTCGGCGAGCTGGGCCGGCACGGCAGCTTGATCAACGATAAATACGGCGCCAGCTTTCGGCCGGGCTTCGTCACCACCGATTTGCCGCTGATTGAAGATAAGCCCCGCGAATTCGGCGTTCAGGATTTTTGCATGAACTGCAACGTCTGCCAACTTAACTGTCCCGGCGACGCTATCCCCAAAGAGCACGTCACGACGCATGGCATCAAGCGCTGGCTCATCGATCTGGAGAAATGCTACCCCTATTCCCGCCTGCGCGATGAATACTGTCACCTGTGCGTGGATGTCTGCCCCTACATCATAAAATCACATCCGGAAACCTATAAAGCATTCATGAAGGAACGAAAACAGGTCGGCTACAAGACGCCGAAATCGTGGTAGCGTTTCGATGGAAAAACTTTACGTCCACGAAATCCGCCCCAACGGCGAAGTCAGCACGGTCGGCCTCTTTTATTCCCGGGGCGAGGCGGAGAACATCGTGGCGCAACTGCATAGCCTTCCGGAAAAAGCAGGCTATCGCTATGAAATAATTGAAGCCGTTGCCGGTTCCCCATCGACGAATCCACCTAAACGAACGCATGAACCTGCAAAGGAGTAGTCCATGCCTTATATACGCACGATCCTACCCGCTGAAGCGACGGGCAAACTCAAGGAGGTCTACGAATCCGGCTCAGGCCCATCCGCGGCGAGAGGCAAAGTCTCGATGATCCGGCAGGTCCAAAGTCTTAACCCCGACAATCTCTCTGCCTGGCGCGCGCTCGACGTGGGCATCATGCGCGGAGAATCGCGAATCACCCGGCGCCAGCGCGAGATGATCGCTACCGTAGTATCGGCGACGAATAAATGTAGCTATTGAATGACCGCCCACGGAGAGGCTCTCCGTACCGAGTCCAACGATGATCAACTGGTTGCAGGGGTGCAACGCGACTATACCCGCTTGGAGCTATTATCGGCTGAACGCGCGATGCTCGACTATGCCGTGAAACTCACGGTCGCACCTTCGACCGTAAGTGAGGAGGATATCAAAATACTCAGAGGGCACGGATTCGATGACAGAGACGTTCTGGATATCATTCATGTGATCTGCCTTTATAATTTTAATGACCGGCTGGCCGATGCCACGGGCATATCAGGTCACGATTTTCTTTACGGGTGAAAACGCCCGGCCGTTGACGGAGATTGTTATTGAGGTAACTATGAAGAAAATTATCCAAGGAGTCGTTATTGCATTGGTGTTTATCTTTTCGACTCACGCTTGGGGTGCGGACGGGCTCATTACTGTTAAGAGTCCGCATAGCTCGAAGGACACAATGGATCGCCTAGAAACCGTTGCCAAGCAGAAAGGCATGACGATATTTGCGCGCATCGATCACTCGGCGGGGGCGGCGAAAGTAGGGATGAAACTGCGCTCAACTGAGTTGTTGATCTTTGGTAATCCGCAGGGTGCCACTCCATTCATGGAATGCAACCAAACAGTCGGCATTGATCTTCCAGTCAAGGCACTCGTCTGGGAAGATGTGTCCCGACAGGTATGGCTCGGCTACAACGATCCTGAATTCTTAGCAAGACGCCATGGCGTATCGCAGTGCCCGGCTGTGGAAAACAT